>JBFFHG010000481.1:0-3972 GCA_041557055.1 Desulfosarcinaceae bacterium | reverse complement strand
GGAACCAGCGGCAGCGCATTGATCACCGCCGCCCTGATGCTTGTCTTCATGGGTGCTTTGGGTTACAATATCTATCGCGGCATGGATGTGAACTGCGGCTGTTTTTCCCTGGATGAAGAGGTTCCCGGCAATATGTGGTTCTACCTGGTGCGCGATGCCGTTTTTCTGGCCCTGGCCATCGGCATAATGAGCCGGCCGCGTTTCGAATCCCCCCCCTCCGGGGCGGCGCGTTAACCGTTACCAACAACAAGGATTTGAGATTCATGTTTGGCGATGTCACCTATTCCGTAGCCTTTCTATACGGCTTGTTATCTTTTTTCTCACCCTGCGTGCTGCCGCTGATCCCCTCCTATTTCTGTTTTATCACCGGCCTCTCCCTGGAAGAGCTGACCATGGCACCCAAAACCGTCATACGGCATAAGATCATGCTCTCCACCCTGACGTTTGTCTTGGGTTTCTCCCTGGTTTTCATCATCCTGGGCGCTTCAGCTTCATACGTGGGCGGTTTGTTGTCGGAACACAAGGGCATCATACGGATCGTGGGCGGTGCCCTGATCATTCTATTCGGACTGCATCTATCCGGAATTATAAAAATTTCAGCATTCCAATATGAAAAACGGCTGCATATCCAAAAAAAGCCCCTGCATGCCATGGGGACATTCTTGGTCGGGATGGCCTTCGGCGCAGGCTGGACCCCCTGCATCGGCCCGATCCTGGGTTCGCTGTTGGTTCTGGCCCAGGACAAGGAGACCGTGGGGCAGGGGGTGCGCCTTTTATGTATCTATTCAGCAGGCCTGGCCCTGCCCTTTATTCTGCTCTCCGCCGGCATCAACTATCTGCTCGTATTCACCCGCAAAGCCAACAAAGTGCTGCGCTATGCCAACCCTGTTGCCGGTATTTTACTGGTACTGACCGGGATATTACTTGTCACGGACAAACTGCGGCTGCTATCCTTTTCCGGATAACAGCGTTTTGAAAGGGAAACTTGCACCATGGGAAAATTTGGATCGATTATCGTTTTATTGTTGGTCGTTATGATGGGGCCGGCACAAACCCCGGCCAGCAGCGACCGCAGCGCCCAAATCAACTGGTCCACCTATGACGAAGCACAGCGATCCGCCGATAACACCCGGAAACGCTTCCTCTACTTCTTTTCGGACCAATGCGGCTATTGCCGGATGATGGAAGAGAAGACCTTTAAAAATAAAGCCGTGATCAATTACATCAACAGCAACTACACACCTGTGCGCGTCAATGCCGGCCGGGAAGCCAGGGTCGCCTCCCTTTTCGGTATCCGGGGCGTCCCGGACCTGCGCTTCCTGACGGCCAAAGGCGAGGGAATTGCGCGCTGGCCGGGATATATTGAGAGCGCACGCCTGATCACCCTGCTGCAATACATTTATACCGACAGCTATAAAAAAATGAACTTCAAAGATTTTGTTGCGGGGCCAAACGGGGATATTAAAGACTGAAATCACTCCTCTTTTTGTTGCCGCGACCGCCGAATCAGGCGAAAGGAGACAGATAAAACCATTGACAGGCCAAGTACCAGCATCACAATCGGAACCCATAAAAACCGATTGTAATCAGGGTCGCTTCCAGCCACCACAATGCCGGTGATGCTAAAGACGACGAGAACCATCATGGCCGAAAGCAGAATCCAGCATACCAGCGGACTGTCGTACCAGGGAATTATGATTCTGCGGAAAAGGGGGTTGGGATCTAAACGCATACGACCGCCTGCCATGATATGAAGGTGATTTCAAAGCCCTCGACCGGTCTTAAGGCCGGCAATGGCCCAACCGCGGAAATGTTGATATTTCGAGAATTGATGCCTCGGCCCGGCAAAAAGCCAGGGCAAGGGTTTGGAACCACTTCTACAATTTTGACCGGACGCTATCACGCCCGGACGGAAAAAATCAAGCCGCTAATGACACATCGGCAATTCCCGGTAAACATGACGATCCGTTGCGGCATTCTGATGCTGCTGTCAACCCTTCTGATTTTGGGTGCATGCACCATGAAACCCCCGATTCTTAAAATAGAAGGAATTGAACAACCTCTGACACCGGGCACCATCGTCGATACCCGCAACGGTCGAGCCATCACTTTTGAGCAGCTTGTTCAGCAACTGCAACAGGCCCGGGTCGTCTACATCGGTGAACGTCACACAGAGACCGGCCACCACCGGTTCCAACTGGAGATTCTTCAGGCATTGATCAAGAGCGGCCAAAATGTGCGGGTGGGTCTGGAGATGTTCGACCATACCTATCAATCCGTTCTGGATCAGTGGTCGGCCGGGGCCTTGGATTGGCAGACCTTCTTAAAGCGGACCCACTGGTACGCCAATTGGAAATTCGACGACCGCCTCTATAAAGATATCCTGGCATACATACAGAAGCAGCATCTTAAATTGATCGGCCTCAACATCCCCTTTTGCATCCCGCCCAAAATTGCCGTGGGCGGCCTGAAAAACCTTTCCGCCCAAGATCGCGGCCATCTCCCAGACCGAATCGACACCACCAATGCCGAACATCGCGCGTATATGCAGGAGATTTTTAAAATTCACAAGATTAAGGGCCGCGAGGACTTTGAAAACTTTTACGCCGCCCAATGCGCCTGGGAAGATGGCATGGCCCGGGCCGTGGCCGACAACCTGGGGCAGGCCACCATGGTTGTATTTGCCGGCAACGGCCACATCCAGCGTAAGTTCGGCATCCCCGACCGGGCCTTTAAACGCGGGCAGGCGCCCTTTCTGACCGTTTTCCTGGCCACATCAACGGCCCACATGCCCCTATCCAGAGCCAGCGGCGATTTTATCTGGATTGCGCCGCCATCATCTTCCAAACCGGCACGGACCTTGACTGTTGCGCCGTCAAAAATGCGTTAGCCGTAATCAACGGGGTTGTTGCAAACGTCAGCTTCAACGCAGTGCCAATCCGTCGTTTCATAGACGATTTATCTGAAAAACAGTTTTTCCAGCTTGACGGCCTAGCATCAGGCAGCAAAAAATCAAATCGGGGTATCCGAGCATGCGCACTGTGCTCACCGGCACGCGCTACCTGGAGAGCAACGCCAAGGGGCCGCGCAAAATAAGATCGTTGGATTTTTCCCCATTTATGGATGGACACTATCTAAAAAAGCCCCGATTCTGCCTCACAAAACGGACGCCATCGACAAGACGGATATCGACCTTGGCCCCAAATTTCATATTCGATCCTGCCTTGCCGCGTTTGATGGTGTTGATTTTCTAATTATCTGGAACACAATTCCCGCATTAATTTGAATGGGGTTCAAATTTTTCAAATTGGGTGGAGGAAGTCGCTATCGCTTTGTCTGATTTTATGGATTTTTAAGGCATAGACAGGAAGCATATAAACAAGTAAGGGCAAGATCACTTGCAACAAGCAATCTTGCCCTTTGGGCATAATATGCCTCCTCGACCGGCTATCCCTTGCTCGGGTTGCTCCCCGGCATTGCCCGGCTCCGTTTCACCGGAAGCTTAAAATTTCATTTCAGCAGTACTTTTTCTCATGGCGATAATATCGGCTGCTATTTTTTCCAAAACGACCAAAATGGCCTCTAAAACGATGTTTTCGATCTGGTTTTTAATTATCGGATAGATCAGATTGTCCAGCAGGTTGGATTGACCTGCCAGGATCAACGGCAAGTACGGTTTGCAATCCATCTCAAATTGCCAACCGGTTAGAAATTTGCTGACGCCGACTGAACAGCCTTGACAACCGGCAATAATTTTGGCATTTGTTTTTATGGCTTAACGAGTCGGACATGGGCTTCAATCTTTAATAATTTCAGTCCGACCTATGTAAGGCAGGCACAGCAATGCCTGCTCCTTGGCCGATCTCATCAGATTATAATCGCTATCGAACCAACTGCTTTCTTTCTCGTTTGTTGAACTGACCTGTTTTGTTCGAGGCACTCAAAGCCGTATGCCGGCATTCGTGGTGCTTT
>JBFFHG010000480.1:0-3983 GCA_041557055.1 Desulfosarcinaceae bacterium | reverse complement strand
CTGCCGGGTGGGATCAGCGGGTTCCACATAGCGCTCGATGCGAATCCAGGCCATCTCCCGCCCCTTGACAATCTGCTTTTCACCGACCATGCCCACGTTATTCTCCGCATAACAGGCCGCCACACAGGCGCTGCACCCGATGCAGCGATCCAGGTCCACCACCATTCCCCATCGGTAATTTTCATGGTCGTGGGGGGGATAGATATCCCTTTCATGGGCGTAACCCTCAGGCAGCGGCAGGGTCAGGGGGAAGTCATTCATGGTGAGCCCCTTGCCCTCTTCCATATGGGCGGCGGCCTCCTTGAGGGGAACGCTCAAGGCGATTTTGCGATCGTGCTGGATTGGGCTGCCGGATACCGTGGCCAGGGGCTCCTTGTGGCCGACTGCGCTCATTTTGGTCAGCAACACGCTATAATCCGGCGCACCCGTGCGAGAATCGGTACCGGGAGCTGAAAGGGTGACCGGATTCGCGCCTCTATTGCGGGCATAGCGACCGTATTCGGCGTGCCCCTGCCCCAGGGGAATCACCACCGCATTGGGGTGCAGTCCGGCGTAGGGGTAAACCAATACGCTGAGGTCGCCCTGGGCCGTCGAAAGCGTCACCCGCTCACCTTCGGTCCACCCTTTGGCCGCCATTGTCTGCGGGTGGACCCAGGCCAGCGACTGCCAGGCGGTCTGAGTCACCGGATCGGGAATCTCGCAGAGCCAGGGACGGTTGGCCCCACGGCCGTCAAAATGGCGCATGGAGGGAACCAGATAGAGCATGGTTTCATCGGGCGCTGTCACTGCAATCCCGCTCACCAGCGCTGCCAGACGGGCCACATATTTCACATCCATTTTAACCAGGGGTCTGGAGGCCTTGCGGTCAGCCACGAATTGACCGCCGCTTTGCAGCATGCAAGCCCAATCTGGTTCGGAAGCGATCCGGTTCTGATCGGTAAGCTGCCGGATCAGATAGGCGCGATAATCGCCGTCAGCTCGCTGATCCGGGGGCAGTAAATTCAGAAAGAGATCCCCGATATTGGGCGCATTGTTCAGTTTGCCCGTCACCGGCTGCAAGGTGGCCTTCATCGCCTGTTTGCTCTCGTACAGGTCCCACGCTTCCAAAGGCGTCTGCACAGGAAAAATCAAGTCAGCGGCAGCGGCCGTTTCATCCATAAAATTGGTAAAGGCTGTCACAAAAAGATCTTTGCGCGCCAGGGCCTCGGCAGCACCGCTGCCCGCGGGCATTGAATAAATGGGATTGACATTGTTCAGGATCAGCAAATCCAGCCCATCCCCCCCGGCCGCTTGCCAAAAAGCCGTGATCTCGCCGCGGGAGCGGGCAATCTCCACCCGATGGCGCTGGTCGAAATCAAACAGGGGGAGGGACGGGTCGAGCAAAATGTTCAGCAAGACAGCGGCGGCATCGACAGCAGCGGCCAACGGGCCGCTGCAAGCGCCGCCGGAGCCCAGAATAAGAGGAGCGCGGGCCGCCTGAATACGCCGGATCAGACTTTCCAAATCCGTAAGGGCGATATCGGTTTGCTGGGATACCTTCTCGGGCGTATAGGATGCTGTCAATACCTTGAGGGCCTCGTGAAAGGCCGGATTGAACCGGTGCCCGCGCCGGGCGGTCAAAAGCCGGTTCACCAGCATGAGCACCACGGCCGCCTCGCTGCCCGGCCGGCAGGCCAGCCACCGGTCGGCATTTACGGCCGTCAACGACTGGTAGGGGCTGATGTGCACAAAGAGACCTTTGCCGCCTCTTGCAACGGCATGCATGGCCTTGAACTTGCGGCCATACTCCACCGGCGAAAGCCAGGTTTCCAGGAAATCGGCTCCGAAGCTGACCAGCACATCGGCCTGGTCCATGCGGTAGCCGGGCAGTACGGACTGGCCCACGGCAAGGAAATGGGCGAATTTGAGCGATTCATGGGCAAAGGGTTCATATACCAACGGAGGGTTGGAACCGGTTGAGGCCAATACCGAATTAAAAAGCCCCAACAGCGCATCCCCCACTGTCTCGGTAAGCATGGCCACACGGTTGGCGCCTTTGGCGCCGGCCCGGGATAAACGTTCACCCAGCAATTCAAAGGCCTGATCAAAGGAGATCTCCTCCCAACCGCTTTTGCCTTTGAGCCGGGGCTTCTTGATACGATCCGGATTGTAAAGCCCCTGAAGCGCGGCCTGGCCCCGGGCGCAAAGCTTTCCCCGGTTGACGGGATGCAGGGGGTTGCCCTCCAGCTTGATCACCCGGCCCTCCCGATTCTTGGCCAGCACGCCGCAACCGGCCGGGCACTCGCGACAGGTGGTGGCATACCAGGCAGCCTCACCTGTGACCATGTCTTCCGGTGCATGAATCAATGTATATAGATTGCGTTTGGGGTCGGAAGAGCAACCTGCGGCAAAGGCAACACTTCCCAAACCGGTGATCTTAAGAAAAGTTCTTCGATCCATGCGCTTTGCCCAATGTAATGATGATCGGTTTGGCCGCCCGTTTTTTGAGCCGCAGCCTGCCCGCCCCTGCGATTGCCGAAAACTGAAACGCAATCAGCCGTTCTGCGTTTTGACAACTTTTGGCTGCGACCCAAAAGGTGTGAAAGTTATCCCAAATCTACAATAAGTTAACCGGAGTGTCAATCCGCCTTGACATACCGGAAAAAGTCGTTTTGAATTGGAATCCACAAAACAGAAAACAAGGAGACCACACGATGCCCACACTATTTGAAACCACATCCATCAAACATATGAAATTACGCAACCGGATGGTACGCTCCGCAACCTGGGAAGGCATGTGCGATCCAAACGGACGCCCCACCACGCAACTGGCGGATTACTACGCGACCCTGGCCCGGGGCGGTGTGGGCCTGATTGTCTCAGGTTACACGTTTGTGAGCCCTGAAGGCAAACAACTCCCCGGCAAAATGGGCATTCACACCGATGATTTTGCCCCCGACCACCGGCGGCTGACCCAGGCCGTGCATTCAGCCGGCGGCGCCGTTGCCGTTCAGCTCGTTCATGCCGGCGGCCAGGCCAACCCCGAACATGCCGGTCGCCAGCCGCTGGCCCCCTCGGCCGTTAAGGTCATTCAATTTCCAGCGGAACCGGCTGAATTGACAACCTCTGAAATCAAGGCCGTCATTACCGCTTTCGGTCAGGCGGCCGCCAGGGCCAAAGCCTGGGGCTTTGACGCCGTGCAACTGCACGGCGCCCACGGCTATTTGATCAACCAGTTTCTTTCGCCCCTGACCAACCGCCGCACTGATGAATACGGCGGCGGCATTGAAAACCGATGCCGTTTTTTGATGGCGGTATACAGGGAAGTGCGCCGGACCGTGGGCGATGATTACCCTGTGATGATCAAACTCAACGCCGAAGACAACCTGGAGGGCGGATTGGATCGAAAGGACGGGCTGCGGGCAGCCCGAGAACTGGATGCGGCCGGAATCGATGCCATTGAGGTGTCGACCGGCACTCCGGCCTCGGGAAAAATCGGCCCGGCCCGGGAAAAAATCAACGCCCCGGAAAAAGAGGCCTACAACCTTGACCCGGCACGCGGGATCAAAGCCCAAGTCACCTGCCCGGTAATGGTGGTGGGCGGTTTCCGATCTTATGAAGTGGCGCAAAAAGCCGTCAACCTGGACAACATGGATTATATTGCCATGGCACGCCCCCTGATCCGGGAGCCTGATTTGCCCAACCGCTGGCTTGGGGGCGACCGCACCCCGGCCAAATGTATCTCCTGCAACAAATGCTTTGTGCCCGGCATGAAAGAGGGCGGCATCTATTGCGTGCCGGCAAAGAAGGAAAAGAGAAAAGCGGAACAGTCGCAGCCCATCGGTAACAATTAGAAAGCCGGAGGATAAAACAAATTACCTGCCGGTCCACTTGATCTGAAACTCGATCTCTTCATTGCGGCCTTCGCGTTCGTGTTCGATATTGACGATTGCATCGGGCGGTACGCTGATCCTTTCGCCGGCCACCTGAATGCGAAATTGCTG
>JBFFHG010000479.1:0-3991 GCA_041557055.1 Desulfosarcinaceae bacterium | reverse complement strand
CTCCAGCAAACGGAACGCATGCGGGTTTTTGGATTTATAACCATGGTGCCTGTCGGGTTGCACGATCCGGTGCACTATGTGTTCGGGGTTGTTCAGGTCGCCGAAAACAATGGCCCCGGCCGGGCAGGCCTGGGTGCAGGCGGTTTGATAAGCCGACTCCGCAACTTCCCGGGTGCCGTCGGCAAAGGCTTTGTCGCGGGCAGCCTGATAGCGATGAAAGCAAAAGCTGCATTTTTCAACGATACCGCGCATGCGCGGAGAGACTTTGGGGCTCAAATACCTTTCCATTCCCTTGGGCCAGACAGGGTCCCACCAATTGAAATAGCGGGCATGGTAGGGGCAGGCCCCCATGCAGTACCGGCAACCGAAACAACGGGTGTAGATCTGGCTGACAATACCGGTCTCCTTGCTGTAATCGGTGGCCGTGGCCGGGCAAACCGAGACGCAAGGCGAATGGCCTTCATGCTGACCTGCGCAATGCTGGCACGGCCGCGGAAGATAACACACTTCTGTGTCTGGAAACGTCTCACCATTGGTAAGCTTATACACCTTCATCCACGTGATACTCAACCGTTTGTCAGACTCATCCGCCTTGAACGGCACATTGTTTTCGGAAAAGCAGGCCACCATGCAGGCGCCGCATCCGGTGCACTTGTCCAGGTCGATGGCCATACCGTAGCGTTTGGGTTGGTGTTGTGTCTGCTTGTGTTTCATCAGAACCTCATTTCAACAGTTAGGCTTAGGCCAGTTTGGCCACAATCCCCCAGGCCGCGTCCAGACCGGATGCCGGATCCTCCACAGGGCCGATGAGTTGGTTGACATTCACCCCTTTGCCCGCCAGAAACCGGTCATAGGCGGTGTGGCCGAGTCCGCGCGGCATGGCGACCACGCCGGGCATAATGCCATGTTCAAACCGGACCCGGACCCTGGCCTCCCCTACGGGTGTGGACAGATGCGCCGTTTGGCCGTCGGCAAGTCCCATTGATTTGGCCGTCTCCGGGTTGATTTCCACAAAACCGTCCTGGCCTTTGATCACCTTATCGGAGACCGTTTTGACCATGAAGGGAGGATCGCCAATGTAACCGCTGGCGAGACGGATGGAGTCGTAGGGTAGCAGAAGCAGAGGGAATTGGGCCTTGTTGCCTGCCATGGCCACATCATCGGCCATATAGATCGCCCCCATGGTATCGTTCATCAAAATGAATTTACCCGACGAGGTCTCAAACCCTTTCTGGGTGTTCCGATAATCAACCCAAACGCCCTTGGCGTTCAAGGTATTCCATTGATCTCGCAAGGTGGTCCTCAGACAGCTCTCATAATCCGGCCAGGGGAAAGAGTTGGCCACGGTGCCGCCAATGGCTTTGGCGATTTGCACAATGGTGTCTCCCAGGTGCCGGGTATGGTAGAGCGGCTCAACCACCGGCCGGCACAACCCGACGGTGGCCTGGGCCACACCGGCCGTTACGGGGACGTCTTCGTAGCGCTCCAGGTAGCAATGGTTTGGCAAGATAAGGTCCGCGTTCATGGCGGTTTCATCCATAAAGGAGGAGAAGCTGACCACAAAGGGAATTTTATCGAAAGCCGCTTGAACAGCCTTGGTGCCGGGCAGAGAATAACAGGGATTGGCTTCGGCCACCATCAGGGCCTGGATGCCGTCGGCCGCTTCGGCCAGGCGATTGAGCAGATAACGGGCATGGGGAAACTTGTCGGTGCCGGCACCGTCCAGTCGCGGTGTCTGCAATCCGGCCGCAGCGATTTCGTCGGTCTCCGCATCGGGCCAGTTGATGTAATCGTAAGCCGCCAAAGCCTTCACGCCGCCTTTGGCATTGATGTTGCCCACCAAGGCATTGAGAGCGTGGACGGCCAGCGCCTCTTTGAGGCTGCCGGGTGTCTGCCCCTTGCCTTTGCCGTAGAGAGCCAATGGTTTTTTTGTCGCGGCGAACTTCATGGCGGTCTCGGCGATAACGGCTGCGTCGATGCCGGTTCTGTCCGCCACGAGTTCCGGTGTATATTTCTCTTGAAGCATACGGGCAAAAGCCTCGAAGCCTTCGGTGTTATCAACTATAAAAGCCTTGTTTACAACCTGATTGGCAATAAGAACGTAAGCCATGGCCAGGGCCAGGTCGGCTTCGCTTCCCGGGCGCACGGCCAGCCAGGTATCGGCTTTTGCGGCTGTATTGGAGAGGCGCGGTTCTATCTGAACCACGGCGCCGTTGATCTCTTTGAGCTTGCTGTTGGCCTTGAACATCCGGACAGGGGAGCCATAGCCGTCCAGGATAGCGCTTCCGAAACTTAAAATAAAATCGGCGTTCTCCACATCCACGCCCGCGGCCCCCACCGCCCCCTGAGTCAGGTAGATGGCGGATTCGTAAGCATCTTCAATGGACGGCATGCGAAAAAAATTGGGGGACCCGAAAGCCATCATGAAACGGATCAGCAGTTGGGGGACCGTTCCGGTATCCCTGGGCGCGATACAAGCCAGGGATTGGGGGGTACCCTGGGTGCGCAGTTCGCCCAGCTTGCCGGCCACCTCTTCAATGGCCTGGGCCCATGAGATGGTCGTCCATTTGCCCTCCCCACGCTTGCCGGCCCGTTTGAGCGGCGTCTGAACGCGAGTCGGTCCGTAGAGCAGTTGCAACCCGGACAGCCCCAGCATGCAAATGCTGCCGTCATTCAACGGGTGTCCTCCGGCGCCTTCTATTTTAATGGCCCGCTCATCAATTTTGCGCACACTGATGCCGCATCCCCCCGGACACAGGGTGCAGGTGGAGCCGACATAGGCGCCCTCCCCTTCAGGCGGAACCGGCGTCCAGGGCCAGTTCTGGGACCAAATGGAAGAATCGTCCAACAGCTTCCACGGCAAAGGCGACAATGCCGTTCCCGCAGCACCGCCGACCACAAAGGATAAAAAGCATCTTCTGGAGAGTTTCATACAATTACCTCAACCTGAGTAGCCCATCATTGGTCAATGTATGGTTATCAATCATCGCCCGCTGTCCGGCAATTATCAAAAAGGATCGATACATGGCTATTTGTGGCAAACAAAACAGGCATCGCGGCCGGTCTGCACGCTTGAGTCATGAATTCCGGCGGTTTCGTGGCATTCGGCACAATCATCCATTTTCATTCGATCCCAGGTGTTTTGCTTGATGCCGGAGATGCTGCGTCCCCAAATATCCCTGCTGTATCCGGTTATCCGGTTGAACTCATAGGGTTTGAGAGTGTCGGACGTACCGATATGGCCGTGGCAGGTGACACACGCCAACTTGGCGCCGCCGATGTGAGCGGCATGGGAGAAGAACACGCAATCCGGCTGGCGGGAATAGACCAGCCATGGCACTTCACGGCCTTGAGCGACGTACCGATCCACAAACACAGCCTCGTCCTCGCTTTGCCCCAGAGCCTCCTCGTGGCACCCCACGCACTGAGCCAGGCGGGGTGCGCCTGAGAAGGTACCGTCCTCACGAAGAAAGTGACAGCTTTCACAACCGTTGTCCACCTGCTCCAGATGAATTTTGTGGCTGAAATCAAAGGGCTGATTTTTCTTTGAATAAAGCGCTTTGGGAAAAACCGCCCAGCCGACAACCAGGCTGAGGGCCAGGCCGATAATAAAGAACAGAAAAATTAAAGCACCGCCTCCCGATTGTTTCGAAGAGGCGGAGTGGGCGGATGATGCCGAATGGGCATCGTCGGTTACGTCTTTGGGTCTGAATGCTTCATTGCTGCTCATGGACACTCCGTCTTCCTTTGTTGGAATCCAATCCGCTCAATCGATTCAATTATCAGAAAGAGGACCGCTGAATTGGGGGCCGCCCTTTCCACAATATAACAAACGGGCCTTTCGCCCGAAAACAACAGCTAACGAAATCTATGGTCCAAAAAATCGAACAGATGGTTTAGACGAAAGGTTTTTTACTATCCAGACTGCCCTTGTTTGTCAAGTCAAATCATATTTTCAACGCACCGTAACTATGCAGACCGGGCAGCAAAT
>JBFFHG010000478.1:0-3999 GCA_041557055.1 Desulfosarcinaceae bacterium | reverse complement strand
TAGTGCCCATCCAGAAACAGGCAAATTGGGTCGAGATCAAGGCCCGCAAAAAATTTTACCGCGGGCATATGGTTGATATTGCGGAGATAAAATATGGATGGGCGCGATTTAAGACCGATACCGTTGTGGCCCAACCCTCCGAGCTGACCGAAACCCACCGCAGATGACACACAATCGAGGGGATAGAACGCCTTCATCTGGATTTTGGTATGCGGCTTTTTTAATCATGCTGGTTGCCACCGCCATGCCATGGACCTGATGGAAATCCTTGACAGGATTGTTAGGCATGCTTACTATTGCACATTATGAATACTACGCAGCAAGCCTTTGAACAGATGCAGGTGGCGTTGATGGCGTTTGTTGATATGGTGAACGCCAGCCATGCCGGCGGCATTGATTTTGGAACCGGGCATCGCCTGTATCCGGCAGAAATCCATACCATTGTTGCAATCGGAGATAATGAGGGCATGGGTGTCACTGAGCTTGCCAGGCAATTGGATGTGTCCAAGCCGACTGTTTCCGAACGTATTCGACGGCTTGTAAACAAGAGATTTATCAGAAAAGAAAAAAATCCAGCCGATGCCAAAGCCGTGACCCTGTGGTTAACCGCTGATGGAAACGCCGCCTATGCCCACCATGAAGCGCACCATCAAAAGATGTATGAAATTTTTCGCAACCATTTCGGGAACAAGGCCCAGGAAAAAATTGACCTTTTTGCCAAAACTTTTACACAGGCGTCGCAGGTCGTAAAAAAGTTTAACGAACACGATTTGTAATTTTTTTACCCTTGTTGTTCGTCATACTAACAACAAGGCATGCTGAAGAAACCAAAAATTTCCGGCACTTCGAAATCAAGAAGTGCAACCAATGCCAAACAAGGAGCCGCACATGAAGCTGGCCATAGTGTTCTTCTCCGCCACAAACAACACCCGGACAGTGGCGAAAGTCATCAAAAATGAATTCGAAACAATGGGCGCAGCCGTGGACATGCATGACATTACCGCCCTTGCCGACCGCCAAAAGGCCATTGATGTCACCCCTTATCACGCCCTTGTCTTTGGATTTCCCGTGCACTCCTTACGTGCACCGAGAGTTGCGCGGGAATGGCTTAAAAACATAAACGGCGATGGCAAAAAGTGCGCCATGTTCTTTACATATGGCGGTTTCACAGTTCATCCAGCCCACCATTCCACCCAAAAGATATTAGGCAAACAACATTTCATCGTCGTCTCTTCGGCGCAATTCCCCGGTGCGCATACTTTCAATATCGGCGGTTGGAAAGCGTTTGTCGCCCGCCCCAACAGTCAGGACTTTGAAATCGCCCGGCAATACGCAGCCGCGACCTACAGGCGCTTTACCGGGGAGGATGACAACATACTCGGAGAATTGGACAAAAACCTCTTCAGCAAAACGGAGCTGAATCAGTTTGAAACATTCCGATTCAAAGTCATAACCCAACTTCCCATAAGAAATGAAGCGCAATGCCGTATGTGCAGGCTCTGCCAAGAGGCATGCCCAACCGGCGCCATGAACGCCGAAACAGGACGGGCGGATGCGGAAAAATGCATCGCCTGTCTGCGCTGCGTGGCATCATGTCCGGATCAGGTATTAATGATTAATGACACGACAGGGTCCTGGAAGACAAAGCTCGCCATGGGAAAAACCAACGAAACCGAGTTGAACTGCCAGACAGGAACAATATACCTATAACAAACGGAGATAAAAATGAATACACGGGTGTTTCGATTCTCAATCGGAGATTTCAAATGCCTTTCCATTACTGATGGCGAGCATGTCTATCCCGATCCTGCGCAACTTCTCTTCCCGGATGCTCCCAAAGACCAGCTCCGCCGGGAACTGCTCAATCACAACCTCACATTGGCGCATTGGTCGTCCTGGACCAGCGATTACACATGCCTGTTGGTGGATACAGGAACGCACCGCGTGCTTATGGACACTGGCGCAGGAGATTTTTTACCTGAAGCCGGCCAATTGACTAAAAACATGCAGGTGGCTGGAATCGAGCCGGACGATATAGACATTGTCCTGTTCTCCCATGCCCATCCCGACCACATTGGCGCAACGGCTTTCCCCAACGCACGCATGTTTATGTGTCGCAGGGAATGGCAATTCTGGCATCATCAACCGCAACTCCCCCGCTTGCCGCACACGTTGCGTGAACGCCTTCTCCAAATGATAACACCTTCGCTCGCCGTATTGGCGGATCGAATTGAACTGATTGACGGCGATACAGAAATCCTTTCCGGTATAAAGATGATAGACGCGCCTGGCCATACCCCGGGGCATATGGCAACATCCATTACTTCTGGCGGTCATGAACTTCTGTACACCGGGGATGCTGTTTTGCATCCTCTCCACACAAAACATCCGCATTGGAATGCTCTTGTGGACGTCCTCCCGGATAGGGCCGAAGCAACCAGAAAACGCCTGTTGGCACATGCGGTGAGCAATCATGCAACGCTCTTCGGCTTTCATTTGCCCTTCCCCTGCCTGGGCGCAGTCCATCAAAAAGGAACAACATGGCGCTGGAAGCCGTTATAAGCGATCACAAGCAGATCCAGGTGCGGGCGTTATGACAACCGGTCCGGCGCCGATTGATTCAGGTGGTTGGCGTTGCCGGCGACCGGCCCAAAAAGGCATTGCGGTGCGGACCCGCCAGTGATGATTGCGCCGGGCGCATCCGTGATTTAATATTTGAATTTTGGCGTTTTTCAAAAAATACCAGGAACATCTGCCGCTTAAATCTCAGACCGCTGCGATTTCCCCGGACAGGTCCGGGCCGGGCCTTGACCCATGGAGGCAGATTGCATATATAAATCTAGTTCGGACAAGTGCAACCAGGGTGCCGTCATTGGCTGACATTATCAACCGGCGTGTTGGAAGGCTGCAAATTCACATGAGGAGATGGAGATGAGCAAAACGTATAGAATTGCCGTGATTCCCGGAGACGGAACAGGACCGGAAGTGGTGGACGAAGGGCGCAAGACCCTGCGCGCCGCAGCCGATAAATTCGGGTTCAAAATCGAGACCACCGACTTTGATTTCGGCGGCGACCGCTATCTGCGCACCGGCGAGATCCTGCCCGATACGGCCGCGGCGGATCTGAAAAAATTCGACGCCATCTATCTGGGGGCCATCGGCCACCCGGGGGTCAAACCCGGAATTCTGGAAAAGGGGATTTTGCTGCGGCTGCGCTTTGAACTGGATCAATACATCAACCTGCGCCCCGTGCGGCTCTATCCGGGCGTGGAAACCCCGCTCAAAAACAAGGGCCCCGAAGATATCGATTATGTGGTCGTTCGCGAGAATTCCGGCGGTATCTACACCGGAACCGGCGGCATCTCCATGAAAGGCACGGCCCATGAAGTGGCGGTGCAGTCCATGGTCTACAACCGATTCCAGGTGGAACGCTGCCTGAGATATGCATTTGAGTATACTCGAAAATTCGGCAAAAAAACCCGGGGCAGGGGCGACGCCAACACCCTGGCCCTGGTGGGCAAGACCAATGTGCTGACCTTTGTATTCGATCTGTGGGAACGCGCTTTCCATGAAATCGGCGCCAAGGATTATCCGGATGTCAAGCGCGAATACTACCACGTGGACGCCACCTGCATGTGGATGGTGAAAAGTCCGGAATGGTTCGATGTGCTGGTGACCGCCAACATGTTCGGCGACATCATCACCGACCTGGGGGCCGAAACCCAGGGGGGCATGGGCATCGCAGCCGGCGGCAATATCAACCCCGACGGCGTCAGCATGTTCGAACCCATCGGCGGATCGGCGCCCAAATACACCGGCATGAACATCATCAATCCGCTGGCCGCCATTTGCGCAGGGGCCATGATGCTGGAAACCCTGGGCGAAGTGGATGCTGCCAAAGCCATTGAAGATGCGGTCAAGGACGTTACCGCCACAAAAATCAAAAGTCTGTCGGCCGGCAAGACAGGCTACAGCACCAGCGAAATCGGGGATCTGGTG
>JBFFHG010000477.1:0-4004 GCA_041557055.1 Desulfosarcinaceae bacterium | reverse complement strand
CCACCCTGGAGCGACGTGAACAGGTTCTGCTGTTTCTCAATCGCCGCGGATTTGCCGGCACCCTGGTGTGCGCCGCCTGTGGTCAGCCCTTGCGTTGCGACCGTTGCGATATCTCGCTGACCTACCATCAGCGTATCAATGCGTACACCTGTCACTATTGCGGTTTCAGCCGGTCAGCGGCAAGCATCTGCGGCCGATGCGGGTCGCCAAAAATCAAACGGTTGGGATTGGGCACCGAAAAACTGGAAGGTGAGATCCAAAAGCTTTTCCCCCAGGCCAACGTTGCCCGCATGGACCGGGACACCACCCGTCGCAAAGGGCAGATCGTCAAGATCCTGAAAGCGTTGCGCGAACGCCGCATCGATATCCTGGTGGGCACCCAGATGGTGGCCAAAGGCCATGACTATCCCCATATCACCCTGGTGGGGATCATTTGTGCGGACTTGTCCCTCAGTCTGCCCGATTTCAGAGCCAGCGAACGCACCTTTCAGTTGTTGGCGCAAGTCGCCGGCCGGGCCGGCCGGGGGACTTCGCCGGGGCGGGTGATTCTGCAAACCTATAATCCCGGTCATTTCAGTATTGCCGCCGCCCGCAATCAGGACTACGACGCCTTTTACCGGCAGGAGATCGAATTTCGCAAAGCCCTGGGCTATCCGCCTTTTTCCCGTTTGATTCAGATCCGCATCAGCGGCCGGGACAAGGCGCGTACCCGGGACCACACCCAAAACCTGGGGGGCCATTGCCGTCAATTGCAGCAAAACCTGACCGAGTATGGCGCCCTTGACATACTCGGTCCCATTGAAGCGCCCCTGGCGCGCATCGCCAACCAGTATCGTTGGCAATTGCTGATAAAAGGCGCCAGGGTTCATCTTCTGCACCGGTTTGTTCAGGCCCTGCTCTCCGGCCCCAATGCCCCGTCCAAAAAGCCGGATATCCACATCGCCATCGATGTGGACCCGCTGTTTTTGATGTGATCCGGCTTAAGCTGAGCGGCCTTTTTTCCATATTCCAAGACATGGTAAACCAGAGCAGTTAATCAATATATCAATACCCGTCCCCGACGTCTTCGTCCCCGACGTCTTCCCGTCCCCAACGTCTTCCCCAACGTCTTCCAATGCGTCAAGGGCAGATTTGGCCCCGGCTGCTCTGACCGCCCCTCCCATGCACCCTCGGCTTTTTTGATTTGAAAAAAGCAAAAAACACACAAGTTCCGGCTTGAAGCGCCGATAATCCGGATATGGATGCAAGTTTCCCGCGACAGAAGACAGAATAAATGGGCCGGTGGTTTTTTAACAAGCGATCAAATGGATAAAAAAGAGATGGGGAAAATGAAAACGCGAGTTGTGTATGTAGATGATGAACCCAAAAATCTTAAAGCCTTAAAACGACTTTTCCGTGACGAACCGTTTAAATTGATAATCTTCAGCTCTCCGCGGGCTGCGCTGGCTAAAATCCATGAAATCAAACCAGCCGTGGTCATTTCCGATTACAGGATGCCGGAGATGACCGGCACCCATTTTCTTGAAGAAGTTAAAAAGAGGCAACCGGACTCGGTTCGTATCATTCTGACCGGCCACGCGGACCTTGAAATGGCAATTTCGGCAATCAATCAGGACAATGTGTTTCGTTTCATCAAAAAGCCATGGGATGATGATGAATTGAAATCTCAGATAGCCGCCGCGCTGGACTATCACGCTGAGATTTCCAGATTACGAGCCTTTGAAGAAAAAGGGGGGGATGAAACCGTCATTAAAAAAGAACAAATAAAGGCAATGCATGAACTTGCCATAACTGTCCGCCACCAAATAGGTCAATCCATGACCGTTATTTCCGGATATTCCAATTTGTTGCAAACCTGCTTGGATCAGGACCCGCTCCTGTCCACCTATCTTTCCAATATCATACTGCAAATAAAAAGAATGGAGGAGCTGACAACAAAAATCACATCGATCACCGGAGATCAAACCACGACCTGATGCGTGTTGTTGGCGTGCATACCATGACTTGACGGTTTGTCCCTTTTTGCCGGGCTCATCGTTGTCATCCCTGCCGGATTGCCTGATAGCTTTCTCCCCCTCCGTTTTTTCGAAATGTCGATCCAATCAACAGGACAGGTGCGTCTTTTCGCAGGCCGGGATTATTATCCTATTGATAATAAATAATTTGTTTTCTGATTGACTTCTTTAACATAGGATGTCCCCTGCTGGTACCAGTAGTACTGGTTTCCAACCTTCATAAACAGCGGATCGGTGCTCCAGGTCGAACCGGGTTTTCAGCCGTAAGTTTTGATCTCGGCGCCCGTGGCGTCGTACTGGAAGGTGACACCATCATAACCTTCCAGCTCATTTATTGCGTTGTAAGTCCACTCTCCGCTAACATCCGCTGAACCGGTCCGGTTGCCCACGTTGTCGTAATCAAAACCCTCGTCAGCCTGGTCCGGATTGTCGGTATCTGTGAGCCGGCCGGTTCCAGGTGTAATCATTGACCGTGAACATGCCCGCGTTGGGGATCTGCACGCCGGTGAGCTGGTTGGCGGCGTCTGATCTGATGATCTATTACCACCCGCCACCCCAAAGGTATTCTGTCTGATTTGATAAGAACAAAAAACGGCGGTTAAAGAAGAAATTTATCCTCCCAAACCGCCGTCTATCAATGCTTTTAATCAGCATGAGTCAAGGGCAGGCTTGACCCCTATTCCCCCTATTACCACCCACCACCCCAAATATGGATCGGGCCGATTCTATAAAGACAAAAACGGCGATTTAAAAAAAAATCAATCCCCCCGTATACCATGGATTTTAATCTTAATGCGTCAAGGGCAGATCTGACCCCTTTTTCGTTACTATTTAATTTTTTTAAACTTTTCCATATACGGGGGGGAAAGAATGCCACCTGTTGCCCAATAGCCATCATCTTTAAATATGATCTCATATTTGTCACATTGATTATACTCTATGACAGCACGATCGGAAGATACTTCTATTATCTTAAACTTTTCCTGACTTATATTCCCATCAAGTTCTATGATAGCAGAGCTGTCCTTATTGAAAGTAATTTTCATCTTGCCAAGCAATTTGCCAATTCGGTCCAAATGTTCTGGTGTATAATTTCCAGTATCTTTAAGATATTTTAAAGTTTCCTGTCTATCTGATACAAACGTTCCTGACAGTCTATTATCATGCATAGTAGTACAACTTGAAACAAACAAAAGAAGAAAAATAAATCCTAATTTATGCTTCATAACAATGCTCCCATAACTATTTTACACCCTTGCAGACACATTCACAATTCTTATTTCCACCTAGTGCTTTACATGAGCACATGCATAACTCATTTGCTGAAAGTTTTTTTGATGAAAAACAATCCATGCATTTCTCAACACAGCTCCCATAATCTGTAGCAATTTCACACCTGCAACTACAGCGCTCCTTAGCTGTCAGCAACTTACCACATGTCTTTTCCCAATATTCTGTTACTGTATCTTTGAGGCCAGATGGATCCACAAGGATAGTAGGATTATTAGAACAATATATGTAGTTGTGCAGCTTTTCAGGCGTATCGGTAAGTTTTAGCAATAGATATGGAATTACATATCCTTTTGGCTGTTTTGAATGGCTTGGATCCGGCCTTAAATATCTTCCTAACCCCGGATCATAAAATCGGTGATAGTTGTAGTGAAGCCCGGTTTCACTATCATAGTATTGGCCCTTAAACCGCAAATTGTTCTCAACCGTGGCTATGATAACATCGGCCTGGCCGAATGGCAAGTAGTCTGCGGCCCAGACCAGGGCGGCGGTTGAATCGGTCATTTTTTGGGGGGTGTCCAGGTGGTCGTTGTGGTAATAATAGATCGATCCGTCGGCCAGAATCTGGGCCAGGGGCTGGCCGTGGAGCCAGACGTAGGCTTTGATCAGGTTGCCGTCGGCGTCGGTTTCGGCGATGAGCTGGCCTTTGAGGTCGTAGTGAAAGGTGACCGGGTTGGTGTTCAGCTTTTGGGTGCGCTG
>JBFFHG010000476.1:0-4004 GCA_041557055.1 Desulfosarcinaceae bacterium | reverse complement strand
TCCCGGCCGGCGCCAGCAGTTCAGGTTTTTTGGGATTGGTACGGTACATAATCTTGACATCAGTCTCTGGTTTCATTTGATATGCCGGCCATCATATCACCGAAGCATTCCATGGAGTCCACCAGTTCCTGATAAGAGAAGACCTCCAAGGAGACCGAACCGTGAAAATTTTTCAGAAAACAGGCCACCACGTTTCGGGCCTCGGCATACAGGTGATCCAAGGAACGATGATCCTGGGCGCCGCTGACCCCATGCAAATGAAATATACCGATATGGTCTTGTGTAAAAAGTTTGAGCGTGGCTTCAAGGTCATGCCCGTAACGGACCACGTGCCCGACATCCACGCATACAGGCAGGTTCAGCCGGCGGACGATGGCATCCAGCCATTGGGGGGGGAAATCCAAAGTTTCCAAACAGATGAATTGGGGTGCAATGTTTGCCCTGTCCAATAGTTTGGAAAGGCTTTTAACGGCGGTTTGCTGCCAGGCCCGAACCGTATCCGGTTGATTGTCGGTCTCTTTGTATGTCACGTGCAGGGTGTGGCTGACGGCATTCAAAGGCGCCGCAAGTTCAAGGGCTTTAAGAACGGCATCTCTTGATCGGCTGCGCCTTGCCGGCGAGGGATCGGCCAGCGAAATATCCATGGGTAAATGGATATTGTATGTAATGTCCAGTTCCCCGGCCAGTTCACGAAGCTCGGAGATCTCTTCATCGGCGGGCAAGTGGTCACGCTCCAGAAAGAGGAGTTCGATTTCATCCAGCAAAGGGGCCAAATATCTCACATTTTCGGCATAACCCGCCCGATGGATGAACGATGTGGTGGCCAGCCGAAAGGGATAGCGATTTTTCAGGGAGTCCGGCATCAAACACCCCACTGTGCCGCGGCGATTATAAACAGACCGGCCTCGACGGTCTCGATCATGGCTCCCAGCATGTCGCCGGTAATGCATTGGAGCTTTTTCTTATACCACCACAGAGCCGCAAAGACGATAAGCGCAAAGCCCATGTTGAGCGCCAGAAATCCCCAGCCCGTAAACAGTGAGAGCAGAATTAAGAGCCCCAGGCCCCAGAAATCCCTGATTCTGATGGGCGCCTGAAAAAAGATCCGGCCGGTTCCTCCATCGGGACGACCGTAAGGCAACGCTTTGATTCCGAACAAGACCGAGGCTCTTGCGTATGCCGGAACCAGGAACAGCCAGTTGATCTCGTCCCCGCTGATATGGGAAAGTCCTGCCCATTTGGCCGCCAAACAGCAGATCAAACTGACGCTCCCCATTGACCCGATGCGGCTGTCTTTCATGATGGCCAGCGCCCGTTGCGGATCACGCCGACCGTAAAGCCCGTCGGCGGTGTCGGCCAATCCATCCAGATGCAATGCGCCGGTGATTACCACCAAGGCAACCACATCCAGCAAAGCAGTGACCTGAGGGGGCCACAAAAGCAACGCGCCTTGATGAACACAGGCCAGTATCGCTCCGATGAGCAGGCCGCAAAGAGGATAAAAAGGAAGGGACGCACGGGCATCAAATGCAGGGTGGCGGCCGAAAGGCATGATGGTCAGAAATTGCAGGGCGGATGAAAATCCGGTCCAGTGACGATTATCTAAAAAACGGCGGAAGACCATACTATGGCCTGTTTCCCCGGATGGGAACGGCAATACCGGCCACCATCCAAATGACCCCATCACAACCGGAAGCCATTTTCTGATTACACCACCCGGCAAGATCCCTGAACCGCCGGGCCAAGGCATTCTCGGGAACAATGCCCATGCCGACTTCATTGCTCACCAGGATGACAGGGCAGGGCGGCGTCAGGATGGCTTGGTAGAGGCGATTGACGGCGTTCATGACCTGTTCATCATCTTCATGGGCCATCATCAGATTGCTGATCCATAGGGTCAGACAGTCGATCAAGACGATATTCGTTCCTGCTCCCCGCTCCTTTATCACTCTGTCCGGATCCAGGGGGGCCTCAATGGTATGCCAGTGACTGCCGCGCTCTTTTTGATGACGTTTGATGCGTTTTTCCATTTCATCATCGTGGGGCTGGCATGTCGCTACAAAGAGGTTGCGGTGACCCGTGGATCGTTCACCTAAGGCCAGCGCATGGCGGCTTTTACCGCTTCGGCAACCCCCCAAAATGAGTTTTGTTGAATGCATTCCACCCTCTTGACGAAATAGGACCATTGGGAATTAACAGCTTTCGGTTTCGCGTCGCACGCAAATCACCGCCCGGATCCGTGAGTTGTACAAAACCGAAATTCGGGTTGATGACCTGAAACCGGTTTTTACCTTAATATTGGCCATTAGACCACGTTTTTTTCTGATAGCGGGGAACATCTGGCGTTTCGCAAACACAACGTCCTTATGGCGTATTAAAGTATCGCCCATAATATCACTAAAATGCAATAATAGACCCTAAGGGCTCGCGCAAAAATAACGTCACATTTTATGCATCACTGCTTCAGGTCATCTTTGTTCGATCTGCGACTGCGTCTGATCTTGGCTATGGCCTCAAAACAGCTTGCTATTGCTGCGGTTTTGCACTCTTGGATCGAACAAATCCAACCCAAATCAGCACGCCTGAACTGCGAATTTGTTTTTGCGCGATCCCTAAGATTGCAAAAGCCGGCGGGCGCAAGAGCCAAACTGCCGTGAGTGAAGCTGTCGTTCCCTTGCCGCGACCCCTGGGTAACATCGTATCCGACCCCCTTCGGCTTTGCCTTGAGAGGGGGCAGCCTAAATATTGGTTTATGCCGCGGATGGGGTGTGAATAAGGTGTGTCTTTTATGTTCATAATGCGATTCAAGTTTTTGCCCATTTTTTTCATGCAATGCCGGTGTGGATCTGAACATGTGGCGGCTTTGCGAGGAACAACTTGAGCATCCGTTCATGCTTCATTCGTAGAAGTGTTTTCAAAACCTTCCCTCGGGCTAAATTCTGTGTTGGGGCAAGGGGGTAATCCTCTTGTCTCCACTGATCTTGATGATACTGCGCGGGTTGGTGTTTTGGCAAAATGTTGCGAATGCGCATGCAAGATACAGGCATCGGTTTGAATATTCCTTTCACTTCATTTAAAAGGCAGTAAAATAATTTACGGAGGAAATATATCTTGACAAACTTTTTCTGAGTGTATTATTTAGGCACCAGTATTTACTTGTTTTTGAGTTGTCGACGGTATTCTCACACAGTCCTCAGTTGATCTTAAATACTTTTTCGGCGAATTTCGAAGTTTGGAATCTTTATTGCTTTGTCGGTGTTTTTGATGGCCCGGGCGCACATGGCCATAATGTTGCAACCATCACAGGCCTAAAGCCGGATAGAATGCTATTAAACTTAATTCTAAGGTTTATAGTGTCTTATTTGACATAAGGGCTATTTTCTAAATAGAAATAAATATTCAGAAGAATATTTCGAAGCCGACCAACTGGGGTGTGGATAGATTGTGCAACTCAGGATGCGGAGCTATAGTTTCTCAACTATAGGGTTGATTGTTGATTACGATGCCTCGGAAAGAATTCTTCTCAAAAAAAAAGCGGTCAGAAAGAGGCCTGAAGTATTTGCTTCAGAATGACGGTTGACGGTAATTGATTTTTTTGAAGCAGTTGTTGAGGTGCGCTCATAAGGTGCCTTTTGTTGCCTGTCGAGCGGCCTTTCGCGTCACTTTTTTGTTGATCGAATGAGGGCGCGTAATCGACCAAGCGGAGCTATTCTCCTTTTTTGAGATGGCTTGAACTCAACTTTTGGTTTTTATAAGGATTCGCGCAAAAATAAATTTACATTTAAGGTATATATGCTATCCACAGATATTTTGTTTGTTCACCCCCCGGCCTATTTCGATTTCAGAAGCGAAGAACTTGTAAGGATTTTGTATTTTATCTCGGCAGTAGATCTGAAAAACAGGTAGAGAATCACCCCACTTGATGAGGAATGTTAATATGTGTTCATTCAAAAAGGCAGTAAAAAAAAAATCTTGACAAACCATTTCTCAGTATATTATTGAAG
>JBFFHG010000475.1:0-4021 GCA_041557055.1 Desulfosarcinaceae bacterium | reverse complement strand
GTTGGGGAAAGGACAAGACGATATCGGTAAGCCTCATCAGCAATGAATCTGTCTTGCCGCCGAAATAGCCGGCGTAAAGCCCAAGGGTTGTTCCGAACAGCAGACCACCGGCAACCACGGAAAGTCCCAGGGTGAAAGAAATCCTGGAACCGTAAATAATCCGACTCAGAATATCCCGGCCATAGAAGTCGGTCCCCAAAAGATATTTCAGGCAAGGGGCGGTATGCCGGTCAACGAGGTGCATTTCCTCCGGATTGTAGGGAGAGATCACCGGGGCAAACAGGACCATGATCAGATTAGCAAGGATCAGTATAAAACCGATGATGGTCAAAGGGTTCCTGAAAAGCCGTCGAAATGTTCTTTTAGTGTTGCTGCGGTCGATCATGCCTTGTGCCTTTCCTCAACTGTCGTAACGGATTCGGGGATCGAACAATGCGTAAATCAGATCTGTGATGATGTTAAGGGCGCAGAGCAAAATCGCGTAGAGCATCAGATTGCCCATGATTGTGGGAATGTCCCTTTGAAGCATCCGCATGTAACAGAATCGCCCGATGCCCGGCCACGCAAAAACCGTTTCGATGACAACCGTCCCCCCCAGCAGATTTCCGATCTGGAGTGCAATCGTGGTGATGACAGGCAGAATGGCATTCCACATGGCATGTTTGAGGATGACAACCCGCTCCGGCAATCCCTTTGCCCGTGCTGTTTTCAAAAAGTCTTCGCGGAGAACCTCCAGGAGACTCGAGCGGACCATGCGCATAAGAATGCCCGCCATGGAAAAGCCCAGGGCGACCGCCGGCATGATGACGCTGGTCCAGTCTTCACGTCCGGCGGAGGGAAGCCATCGAAGGTCCTTGGCGAAAACGAGGATGAGAAGCAATCCAATCCAGAAGCTGGGCATGGAGACCCCGAGCAGGGCAAAGATTCGTCCGATGTTGTCCAGCAAAGAATTCCTCTTTACGGCCGAAGTGATTCCAATGGGAATGCCGATCAGCATTGCGATGAACAACGCTGCCCCAAGCAATTCCAAGGTTGCCGGCATACGGCGCAGAAGATCCGGCAAAATCGGTCTGCTGTCCTGAAAAGACTTGCCGAAATCTCCCATGCACACTTTGCCCAGCCAATCCAGATACTGGATATACAAAGGCCGATCCAATCCCAGATTGTGATTGACCATGGCGATTTGCTCTGCCGTGGCATCCTCTCCCAGAATCATCAGGGCCGGCCCCCCGGGGATTAGTTGCACCATTGCGAAAACAAGAAGGCTGACGCCAATCAGAACTCCGACACTCTGAAGGAGACGTCTTACGATATAGCTCCACATACGGTTGAGATCTCCTCTGCTTCAGCGAACCGGTTCCCTGGTGGGTGCGACCTTTTTGTTTCTTAGACCGGCGGCCTGTTGCGGCGTTCGCCGAGAACTTCCTACAACCGTATGAAGTTCTCGACACGCCTTGCATTCGAGGTTCAAACCAAATTCCGAATGTACATTTACATGGTTTTTGCAGCAAGTATATGCAAATCCCTATTTCCCATTGATTGTGGCGGTCGCCAGGGGACGAAGGTAATCGTATGGGGAATAATAGAATCCCTCTACGTTGGCAGATACGCCGATGAACTTCTTATACTCGGCCAGAAAAATACACACAAAATCTTCAGAGAGTATTTTTTGGGCCCTGCCGTAAAGTGCCTTGCGTTTTTTCTGGTTTAACGTCGTTCGAGCCTGATCAAGCGTTTTGTCCATCTCAGGATTCTTGTAGAAAATCCAGTTGTATCCGTTCGGCGCCCAGTTTTTTGAGTGGAACATCCGGTAAAGCGTGACATCGGGATCCTTCTGGTCCAGACTCTGCCATGCGCAAACACTGTATTTTCCCGAAGTGATATCATTGAAGAAGGCGCCCCATTCCTTGGCCACCATGGTTCCCTTTAGTCCGATTTGTGCCCATTGCTGTTGTGCTATCTCAACAAACCGCTTGACGTTATCGTCCGCTTCAAGGGAGAGCTGGAATTCAAACCCATTCGGATAGCCGGCCTCAGCAAGAAGCGCCTTGGCCCGTTTGATATCCTGCTTGAAGTTGCGGACCTTCGGCTCGTATGCCCAGGATTCGGGGATGATGGGGCTGTTGAGCAGACGATTCTGCTTGTACCAGACGAAATCAACGATCTCCGAACGATTGAGCGCCAGGGTCATGGCTTGCCTTACCCGTCTGTCGCTGAAGGGCTTCCGGGTTTCGTTGAAGGTCAGCATGTTGTACCCGTTGGGCTGTGTTGGAATGACCTGCAGGCCTTTGGAAGTCAGGGCCTTTGTCTGTGATGGCGGTATATGGTCGGCGATATCGATCGCCCCGGTTTCAAGGGCAACCAGGCGGGTGGTTGCTTCCCCGATGGGAGACAACGTGACATTCTGGATCTTGGGAACGCCCGGGACCCAGTATTCTGGATTTGCAACCAGTATCAGTTTTTCCTGAGGATTCCATGAGACAAATTTGTAGGGGCCCGACCCGACCGGCGTGCTATCGAGAGCGGTGGGGTCCTTTTCGGCAATGTGTTTGGGGGCGATGCACAGATTCAGATTCGCCACCAGGGGGGCATAGGGCTCGCTGGTAACGAACTTGACCGTGTACGGATTCATGACTTCTATTTTTTCCACCAGATCATAGTAACTCGCATATCTGTTGCCGTTTGCCTTATTGCGGATGAAATCGTAGGTGAACTTTACATCTTCAGCCGTCAAATTGACCCCGTCATGGAACTTTACATCATTGCGAAGGTGGAAGATGTATGTTTTATCATCCGGCGTTTCATATTTCTTAACCAGAACAGGAACAGGCTTCAGATCCTTTCCTATGGTGAACATGGGGTCATACATAAGATAGACCGAATACAGCGAATAGGAGTCGGAAGCTTTCAGCGGGTTCAATGTTTTTGCATCAGAAGCAGGAGCGATAACGATGCTGCCGTTATCGGCTGATGCGGCGCCAACACCACATACGAACAGTCCAATCATAAAGATACCGCACAACAACTTCTTCCAGTTCATTAAAGACCTCCTTTTATGGTTTGGGTGTGTTAGCCGATTCCTTGGAAGCTGGCATTGGTGGTAAGCATGTTCTGTGTGGACAAGATATGCGCCCGCATGATCTCTTGCGCCTCCGCCGGCGCTCCGCGGAAAATTGCATCAACAAGAGCCCGGTGCTCTTGGTGGCTTTTTGATTTCTCCGGATCTCTGAGGAGTGGTTTGCTTTCGTTGCCGACATAAAACGTATCGAAAAATAATATGTATATTTCCGATCTCCAGAAAAGCGGCTTTATCACGCCATTGATGTAAGTGTTTTCGGAAAGTGCCGCGATACCGAGATGGATTTGCCGGTTTATTTCGTAAAGTTCCTGATCTCCTTTGTAATACGCGTCTCTTTCCCGATCGATCAATTGCTCGAACTGCGCTCTCAAACTTTCTTTGGCATGCAATGCGGCTTCATAAGCAGCTTTGGACTCGATGAGAAGGCGAAGGTCGAAAAGTTTTTCAAGATCCTTGCGCGACAGGAAGGGAACACGACAACTCCGGTTGAAAGGGTTCTCCAGGAAACCATCAGAAATCAGTCGGCGCAGTGCGTTTCGAATCGGGGTTCGGCTCATTCCCAGATCTTCGGCAAGCTGCGCTTCCACCAGAGAGGCTCCCGGCGGATATTTTTGTTCAAGGATCAATCGGATAATCGCTTTGTAGGCCTTCTCTTCTGCGGATTGATGTTCCAATCGAATGTCGCTCCATTATGAGGTCATTTATGTTTAATAAAATTGTATCCCAAACTGTGTACCAAACGGTATCCTAAATAAAACCCGGTTGTCAAGAAAACAAATTCAATCATTTCCAAAATAGAACAAAACATATGCGATTGGTCTTAACTCGTGCCCATCCAGAAATAGGCAAATTGGGTCGAGATCAAGGCGTGGGAAAAATTTTACCGCAGGCATATGGTTGATATTGCGAGGATAAAATTTTTCCCACAACACGGATATCGGG
>JBFFHG010000474.1:0-4025 GCA_041557055.1 Desulfosarcinaceae bacterium | reverse complement strand
CTCCAGAATGATACGGCTGATGGCGATCAAACGCCGGGCCTTGGTGGGATAAAAACCCACGGGATAGATCAACCTGGCCAGTTTTTGCTCCCCCAGCGCCAAAATCCGCTCAGGGGTTTTGGCCTCTTGAAACAGTCGCCGGGCCGCCTCAGAGGTGACTTCATCCTTGGTGCGCAAGGACAAAATGGTCGAAACCAGAACCTCAAAGGGCGTGGCGCCACGGTTGGCGATAAAAGTAATGATGGGCGCATTCCAGTCTTTATAATGGACCGCCACTATCTTAACAAATCGATCAATATCAAATTTTTTGCGTGTTTTGGCCATGCAATGCTCCCATATCAGTCAACGTCAGGGTAAATCCGGACGGATCATAACGTTTTCACCGACGTCTGTAAATATTTGGGCATACCCGATCCAGGGCAATCGCATGCAACGAAGGAATCAAAAAGGTGGTGGAAGATTGCAAAGAGGCCACCACAACGCCCTGTGGAAGACGTGACCTTGACGTCAGCCCTGTAAAAACTCTATCCGCCTAAAACTTTTGACAAATTGTTTAATGTTAGCGTAAAAAGTCCGCAGCGGATACATCTTTGAACCACAAACCGGGAACTAACGCCATGCCCCCATTCGATATAATTAAAAAATTTTATAAAACACACCTGCCCCAAGCCACCGAGCAAGGCCATTGGCTGACCGCCCCCTGCCCCTTCTGTACGCGCCAAAAGCTGCCAAAACCGGGACGCCTGGCTATCCATATCAATCCCGAAAGTTATTTCCGCGGCTATTTCAAATGCACCGTCAATTGTCTGCCCGGCGGATTTCATATGCATTTCGCACGACTTATGGGCATAAAAGCTGCAAACGTGCCGGGTCACGACCCGGAGGTGGAATCCTATGCCGCCGATGTCCAATACCCTTCTCGCAACTTAGGCTCCGAAATTGAACAATTCACATCTCTCATGGGCGATGACCAGTATCGGCACTTTTCCGAATTCGGCGTTTCCAGATCGGTACTGAAAGAGCTGCGGGTCGGATTCAACGGCCGCTATCTGGTTTATCCCTATTTTCAGGACAGCGGCTTGGCCTATGCCGCCCGATGCGTGATGCCCGGAAGGGACGAAGATAACTTCTGGCACGGCAATGATCGTTTTTTTAAAAAGGATTTCAGGATCTACAACGTACAGGAAATCGAACGTTGCGCAGGTGGTGCGCTGTTCATCACCGAAGGGGAACTGAACCTGCTGATTCTCAAATCGTTGGGTTATCCGGCGATTTGCGTACCCACATCGGCCGACCTGGTGACCATCCCCCCTGAGCAATTGACCCAAGTTCAACATATCTTTCTTTTGATCGCCAATACCCCTGAAGCACGCCAGTCAGCGCGCACTCTGGCCACTCAACTGGGCTTCAAAGCCAGGATTCTGTCCTGGCCGTCCCATCTCAAACGCGGCCGCCATCTATCCCATCTGGCGGCGGAAGCAGGTGACGAGCTGAAAAAGAGCGTTGCGGCCATGCTTCAAACCTCTCAATCTTTTTCCCCCTTTTCTTCGCCGGTGAAAGAACGCCAGCAGCTCTCTGATTTTCTGGAAAAAGAGAAAGGTAAAACCCTTCTGGGGATCGAAACAGGTTTTGCCAAGTTGGATTCAGCCCTGGACGGCCTGCGCGGCATCAACATCATGGGAGGGCCCCCAAAAGCCGGCAAATCCTGCTTTTTTATGCAGATCTCCACCGAGATCGCCCGGCGCAAGATACCCGTAATTTATTATGACTTCGAGAACGGCCGTCAAAAAATATATATGCGAACCCTTGTGCGCACCAGCAACCTGCCAGAAAAAACAATCCGCCGCGGCCAGTTGCCCCCTCAGCAAGCCCATACCCTTAAAACCGCGTGGAATGAATTTGAAAACATGCTGCCCTATTTTCGCGTCGTGACCGATCGCCAGTTGACCCCTGAAATCATGCGGCGGCACATTGACTTTCTCAAACACGAGTCCCGCAAAGATGACTTGCTCATCGTGCTGGACAGCCTCCACAAACTTCCTTTCAAAAGTCTCACCGAACGCAGAACCGGCATCGACTTCTGGCTGCGCCAGATCGAGGCCATTCGAGATGAACATCAGGTCTGCTTTCTGGTCATTAGTGAGTTGTCCCGGGCAAAAGAGGGCGGTTACGGCGAAAAACCGGATATGGGCTCTTTTAAGGAGTCTGGGGATATTGAATACAGCGCCGACAATGCCATGATCCTGGTGCCCGGATGGGACCCCCTTGACCCGGTCTCCACCGAGCAACGTCAAAGTGTGCTCTGGCTGGTTGCCAGCCGGGAGAACAGCCCAGGCAAGGTGGCCCAGTATGGAATCGATTACCCTTACTGGCGGTTTCAGGAAATTTGAACCGATAAACCCTGTGCTTTTCGCTTGGATAAGATCCCGGCCCCCTGCCAACGCCCTGCGGCCAATCCAATCTGCAAGTTCACCCAAAATCATCGTCAGGGCCCATCCAGAAACAGGCAAATTTGGTCGAGATCAAGGCCTGCGAAAAATTTTACCGCAGGCATATAGTTGATATTCCAAGGACAAAATTTTTCGCACAACACGGATAGCGGGAGAATTGGCCATTTATGGATGGGCACGCGTTAAAGATTGCCGGCATCAAGCCGATATATTCAGTATATGGCGTTTGCCGACCATTTGCTGTGCTGGAAAGCTTATGAACACAAAACTTCTGATTTTTTTAGCCTGGATGTCCCATCTGGCATTTCGCCAAACCGCCGATGATTTCTGGCGTTTTGGCCTGATTTACACCGCTGTTCTGGCCATCTGCACCTTTTTTTACAAGCTTGAAAACAGATCCGGGTCGACCGGCAAAAGGAAAAAAAACCGGTAGAAAACCGGACTTTCCCAAGCTGTTACGATGCCAAAAGGATTGGCTTTAAACAGCTCAGAAGGGTATCGGCATTTGATTGCCCGGCAATCATCAAATGTTCATCAATGCGCTGCCCCTCCATATAGTCACCCAACATGAAAGGTGTTCCGTCGCATTTGAGCAGTCGCCCGCCGGCTGCTTCGACAATCATACCGACGGCCGCCAAATCCTTGAAAGACTCGTTGGCGGTAAACGCCGCATCGGCTCTTCCCATGGCCACATAGCACACATGGGCGCCCGTACTTCCGAAGTCCCTGATTTTTCCGGGAAAACGACAATGGTAGCTTTGATGAAACCGGGAAAATGTTAAAAGCAGACTCTCTTGGGACACGCCGCCATGGTCCTCGATTTTAATGGATCGATCATTCCAATAGGCTTGGTCGCCGGCACATGCGCGGAACAGATCGTTGGTGGCCGGCATTAGAAACAAGCCCAAAACAGGCCAGTAATTTTCATAAAGGGCCAGAGACATTCCCCAGATGGGAATGCCCGACTGAAAATTATCAACCCCGTCCAACGGGTCGAACACCCACAGATACCGTTTACTGCCATGGGTATAGCCGTCATCCAGCGTTGATTGACCATAGGCCCCATGATCCGGAAATTTTTCAGAGATAATTTTTTGGAAACAACTGTTCAGGTGAAGTTCGGCCCGGGTAACCAGATCACGGTCAAAGGGCGGCCGGTGGCGGCCCTTACCAAAAAATTTCAGGGCCTCATGCCCCATTTGCTGAATGGTATCCTGTCCAAACAGATAGAGTTGACCGACATCCAACGCATCACCATATTTTTCCATTGAACCTCCATATCATGGTTATCATCAATAGAATAAACGTTAGAAGGGGCCTCGAAAAGCTTTAGGAATGCGGAATAAGGCGCAACGGCGCTTGCCCGGCCCGAAGCGATAGATTCGCTTTCTACCCCAGGCCCGGTAAGTTGAAATGGAGATACTATTTTTTGGAGGATGACGAATAACCGTCCGCATACCAACCGCCGCCCCTGAGCTCAAACGTACACGGCGACATGATTTTCTTGGCCTTCTTACGGCAGACAGGGCACTCCTGAGAGTCGGTGCCCATTTTTACGAGTTCTTCAAAATTCTG
>JBFFHG010000473.1:0-4029 GCA_041557055.1 Desulfosarcinaceae bacterium | reverse complement strand
CTTGAACAGCGGGGCTTTTCATCTGCGGAGGCGCTACGCTATTTCGAGCTCAGCTTTCAACTTCGCCGGGCCTTTTTCTTTATTCAGAAAAATCTGGTGGGATGCAGTCCCTGCATGCAAAAACTGAGGGAGAGCTTGTGGAACAATGTCTTTACCCACAACATCCATTGGTACGACCGCTATCTGTGGAACCGCATGGAAGATTTTTCCACCTTGATTCTGGGGCCCACCGGGGCTGGTAAAGGCACGGCCGCGGCGGCCATCGGACGCTCCGGTTATATTCCTTTTGACTCCCGCAAAAAGTGTTTTGCCCAGAGCTTCACCGGCTCGCTGATCGCCCTGAACCTGTCCCAATTTTCGCAGACATTGATTGAATCGGAGCTGTTCGGCCATAAAAAAGGGGCCTTTACCGGAGCCGTAGCAGACTACAAAGGCGTTCTGGACCGCTGCAGCCCTTTCGGCGCCATCTTTCTGGACGAGATCGGGGAGGTGGATGAAACCATCCAGATCAAATTGCTGCAAGTGCTTCAGGAGCGCTCCTTTACGCCGGTGGGCAGCCATGAACCGCACCGCTTTTCCGGCCGGGTGATTGCGGCCACCAACCGTCCCCTGGATCAAATCCGCAATCGAAAAATATTGCGGGACGACTTTTTCTACCGCCTCTGCTCGGATGTGATCAGCGTTCCCAGCCTGGCCCGGCGCATTGGCGAAGATCTTCGCGAACTCGAAGAGCTGCTGACCCATACGGTGAGCCGTATTTTAGGCCACCCCTCCTCCGAACTGACAGCCATGCTGCTGGCGGCCGTAGCCAGCCAGCCCGGAACGGATTATGCCTGGCCCGGCAATGTGCGCGAACTGGAACAGTGCGTCCGACGCATCCTGCTCAACCACGCGTACATACCGGAGGCCGTCACCCGCTCCGCCAAAGGGGAAGATCGATTGGCCCTTGAAATGAAGGCCGGAAAGCTGGATGCCCACAGTCTGCTGGCGGGCTACTGCCATTGCCTGTATCAACACCTGGGCACCTATGAGGCGGTCGCCCTGCAGGCCCGGCTGGACCGCCGGACGGCCAAAAAATATATTCTGGAAGGAAAACAATTGTTTAAAGAGTAAAAGGGGAACCCTCCGGCCCGACATCGGGATTGGGCATGAGGCAGGGTCTGAAATCCATTGGCGCAATATGCCGCGGCCTATCCCTGCCCGCCATAAAGCTTGCCGCACTCTTTGCACCGGCCGTCGGAGCCAATGGTGCCAATGCAACTTTCATCCTCGCAAAGGGTTCGCCGCGCCCATTCGTCATCGGAAAAAACGGACTGCGCCGCATCAGCCGGCACCGCATGAACCACTTGCGTCCCGGAGCCATCAGGCTCGGATTGCTGATCGTCAATGGGTGCCGCTTTATCATCCCCCTGGATTTTCTCGGAAACCACGGCAAGCGGCCCCTCGTAAAGCTTGCCGCACTCTTTGCACCGGCCGTCGGGGCCAATGGTTCCGATACAGCTCTCATCGCTGCACAAAACCCGGCGCTCCCATTCCAAATCGACATCTTGGGCTTTATTCTCATCCACCATTGGCGTCAACCGTTCCTTTCCCAATTTATTATAATCCATTATCCCGTCCATCCCTATACGCGATCTTCAGCTCTGGTGTAAATAAAAAATGCGCTATTATTAAGCTACTGTTTTTCAAAAACGCATCAAATACAACCGATAGGCCACCTTCGCTTAAAACTGTGCCGGGTTGACGCCCTGACAATTGTCGATCGCCCCCATGGCACCACTTCGCCCGCCCGCCCGAATGACCCGGCACTGAACATTGACAGCCCATTGCCAATCCATTATAGGTTAACGGTTACATGGCATAACATGGGCATTCATAAAAATGAAAGGCAGTTAGCTAGGTGAACCAACCTATCAGAAATACAAAAATCGGACGCAACGACCCTTGCCCCTGCGGCAGCGGCAAAAAATTCAAGAAATGCTGCGCGTCAAAGGCAGATCAATTGGCGCACCGGCACCACCCGGAAAAACCCAAAATCCGTCTCAAATCCCCAGTGGAGATCGAAGCCATTCGACGCGCGGGCCGATTGGTCATCGAGACCCTCGACCTGGTGGAGGCCAGTTTGAAACCGGGAATCACCACGGAATCCATCAACACCCTGGTACATGCGTTCACCCTGAAAAACGGCGCCACACCGGCGCCATTGAACTACCGCGGTTATCCCAAAAGCGTCTGCGTCTCAGTTAACGAGGTAATCTGCCACGGTATTCCAGGCCCCCGCATTCTCCAAGACGGTGATATTGTCAATGTGGATGTGACCTCAGTCTTGAATGGGTATTATGCTGACGCCAATAAAAGTTATTTTATCGGCACCCCCGGCCCGGATGCCCGTAAAATTGTCGAAGTGGCCCGCCAAAGCCTCAAGGTAAGCCTGGCCATGGTCAAACCCGGCAATACCATTGGAGATATCGGCTGGGCCATTCAAAACTACGCCGAAAGCCAGGGGTGCTCGGTGGTGCGCGAATTTGTGGGCCATGGAATAGGTGTGGATTTTCACGAACCGCCCCAGGTGCCCCATTTCGGCCATTCGAAGGAAGGGGTGCGGCTGGTGCCGGGAATGGTTTTCACCATCGAACCCATGATCAACCTGGGAAGCCATGAGCTGATCATCCTGGATGATCAGTGGACCGCTATCACAAAAGATGGTTCTCTATCGGCCCAATTCGAACAAACCCTCCTGGTGACAAAAGAGGGCTATGAGAGCCTGACCCCCTATCCGTTGTAGAGCAATCCGCGCAGCCAACCGGCGGCGATGATTCCCAGTGCCAAAAATGCGGCGCCCCATTGCACCCGTAAAGGCGTCTGACACAACGGACGCCCCGCCCACAGCCCGCCGATACCGCCAATAATCAAGCCGGCCCCGAACCCCGACAAATGAGCCATTAAATCGGCGCGGGGCGAAGTGCCCAGAAATCCCAACAGGGCCAAACCAGCAGCCAGCGGCAGCCACTTGCGCCGTGCGGATTGCGGATTTTCGCCCTTTTTCAAAGATCGTATACGCAAATTGAGGGCGACGCAGATTCCGACGGCCCCAAATACCGCTGTGGAAGCACCTATCGCAATATGATCGTGCTGATACCACAAGGCGGTCAAAAGGTTCCCGGTGAAGCCGGCAATCAAAACCATCAGCCATCCCAGGCCAAAACCGCACAGCCATGCCGCCACGCTGCCGAACAGGATCAGACCCGCCAGATTTCCCACCAGGTGCTGGATATCGGCATGCAGAAAAAGGGCCGTAACGCACCGGTGGATATCTCCATCCAGGATACGGCCGGCATCGGCGCCAAAGACGGTCACAAAAAGCTGTCGATCATGCCCCCCGGCGATAAGCAGATGAAGCAACGCCAGAACTGCTGCAATGTACCCGGCCGAGTAGGTTCTGCAGCCCATATGAAAAAGGGTTCGGCCGCGGTCGGACCGGGCAGGATTCTCTTTCAGATAGAGGGAGATGGCCTTGACGGCCGAACCTCTCCGAGGCGTCCAAACGGCAATGGACCACACCGATCCTTTGCGGCTGATTTGGTGAGCAATGCCGCTGGCGGTGAGCACCAATCCGTAAGTTTGCGCTTTTTCGGCAGATAATCCGGCAAACAGGGGCCGCATATTTAAGTCGGTCAAATGAATGGTCAAAGCCCTGTTTGGGACTTCAGCAAGGGACAGGGCCACGAATTTTTTTTGGTTCTAAAAGATTCCATACCGCTTCCCGAGTGAGGAACTCCGGGCCGATGATGCTATTCAGAGGCCTCCTCATTCAAATCATTTCCATTTTCCTGGTTTTCGTCATCTTCATCGCCATCCAGGTCGCTCGTGTTGTCGGAATTTAAAAGCGCCTGCTCACGCAGTTGCTTTATAATTTCCGCATCCTTCAGGCGTTGGGTGACATTCAAAGCATCAATGGCGATGCGCGCCATTTTTTCTCCCCCCAGCTTCAAATAGAGTACCAAAGACTCAAGAACCTGTTGATTTCTT
>JBFFHG010000472.1:0-4046 GCA_041557055.1 Desulfosarcinaceae bacterium | reverse complement strand
GCAAAAATAAATTCGCAGTTTAGGCGCGCTGATTTGGGTCGTCTTTGCACGATCTGAAGCAGTGATGCATAAAATGTGAAGTTATTTTTGCGCGAGCCCTAAGTCGGGAACTGTTTGTCAGCCGCTACTTCAGCGCCTCCCCCAATTGACTTTGCTCTCCCCGGTCCAGGTCGTCCAAGGCAAAAGAGAGTGCCAATTCCAGCAAGGCGGATTTGTTATCGATGGCCGCCCCCTTCAGTTTCAATTGGTGAAAACAGCGATTGAACCTTTCCAGCAGCGCTTCTGATAGATAAAATCCAGCCTTTTTTTTGGCCACGGGTGCGGCCGTCACGGTGCGGGAGCCAGTGGCCGCCGCCACAGGATCAAGATCATGCTCCTCAAAAAAATCGGGGGATTTGCTTCGCTCGGATGCCGTCATCGATCAATCTCCTTGAAAGTTTGCGATAATCATCGGCGCCGGGGGCGGTTCCGGCATACTCAAAAATGGTTTTACCGGCGGTTGCCGCTTCGCACAGCCGTACATTGTGGCGAATGGGTTCGCAGATCTGCTTGGTGAAAAGCCGCTTGAGCTTGCGGTAAATTTCAAAAGATTGCCGGGTTCGCCGATCGAACATGGTGGGCAGGACATATTTCAGCGTCAGTATTTCATTCTGTTTCTGCACTGAAATCAAGTAGCTGAAAAAAGTTTTGAGTCCCTCCAGGGCGGGCCCCTGAAGGGCTACCGGGCACATCACCTCTTCAGACGCCATCAGAACGTTGACGCTGAGCACATCCCACCCCGGCGCGCAGTCGAAAACGATAAAGTCAAGGCTGTCGCCCTTGGGCACCAATGTCCTGCGCAGATAGGTAAGGCGCTGTTCGGCGGGTTGTTCTCCCAACCAGGTTTTAAGCTCCGCCAGCTTGATGCCGCCGTCCAGTATCCACAGATTTTCCCGTGCGGGAAAAACAGCATCCTTTTTGGCGATCTGTTCGCCGTTATTGGTGCGGCCGGTGACAAATTCGTACATCCCATAGGGGGGGGATACTCCCAGGAACTTGGATGCCTGGGCCTGGGTGTCGCAATCCACCAGCAGCACCCGGCAACCCTGTAGAGCCAAATCGTGGGCCAGATTAACGGCTGTGGTGGTTTTGCCCACTCCGCCCTTGGCCATGGCTACGGCAATTTTACGCATGGTTTAACCCTCTGACATAAGGTGATAACGTATTATTTTTGAAACACCGGAACACATACTCTTGTGGTGGAATGGGTTATATGTCCGAATTCTACTATTCGAATAGTATTCCGTTCTTCTTAAATTGGCAACCAATTTTTTTTGCAAATCTAAAGGATTCATACAGGTATCCGATAATAAAATGGACGAGGCTTGACCCAATACTAAAATGGATAGAGTTTTTAGATTGAATGATCCCGGGAAAATACAAGATTTCAAACTGGATGAACTCTTCAGCGAGTTGATTATCCGGAAACACATTATCTCCCTGTATGTGGTGGGAACCGGATATGAGCGTTTGACCTGCGTCGTTGGAACCGAACAGGGGATTGAAGGCAAGCACCTGCTGATCGATAATCCGGATGGATTTGCAGAAGCCGTAGGCAAGGCCGAAGCGTGGAATATACGATTCAATTTTATTGGGCCGGATCAGCTCGAATATATTTTCAGCACCAGGGGCGGGTGTTTTTCAAACTCCAGTCTGAGAATCCCCTTTCCCGAATTTGTGGAGCGCCTGCAGCGGCGCAGAGATTTTCGCGTCAGCACCTTGCCCGGCACCAAAATGGTGTTTGTTTTCAACAATATGAAAGGCGTTATCGATCTGATCAACGTCAGTCTCGGCGGCGCTTATGGCGTTCTGATGAAACATAATTGCAAAGGGCACAAAGGCCCGCTTTTCGCCATGGATCAGCAGCTCTATAAAATCGGCATCATTTTCCCGGCGGATAAAGAGACTGCCGAGCAGGTGATTATCATCAACAAGGCCGCAGTCAGAAGGGTCGAGAACGACAAAGAGCGCCAGATTTATAAATACGCATTCGAATTCCTGGATGTGGATAGAGACCAAAAACAAAAATTGACCCAAGCCATCTATCACATTCAAAGATATTTCCTCAAAAACCGGTAGCCCTCTCCGTCTGAAAGTTGTTTTTATGCAACTATGGGGTTAAGTGACTTGTCCGGCCCGGACGATTCATGGTATTTGGAGCGATACTGCAGACGCACCATTCAAGGATGGCCGACGGCCTTATCTATGGCGCCTTGGTTCCGGAGCCCTCCGGCTTTGCAGCGTTAGGCAAAACAAACGGGAACGGGGTTTATCCCATTTCTTTAAAAATCATCCAACAGGAGAAAACAAACAGTGAGCAGCGAACCCAATAAAATTATCTATTCCATGGTCCGCGTCAGCAAATTTTACGATAAAAAGCCGATTCTTAAAGATATCTCCCTGTCATACTTTCACGGCGCTAAAATCGGCGTGCTGGGCCTTAACGGCGCCGGCAAGTCATCATTGCTGCGAATACTGGCCGGTGTGGACACCGAGTTCAACGGTGAAACCATTCTTTCCGATGGCTTCACCATCGGCTACCTGGAACAGGAACCGCTGGTCAACGTGGATAAAACCGTGCGCCAGGTGGTGGAAGAGGGGGTGCACGAAACCGTGGAACTGCACAGAGAATTTGAAGCCATCAATGCCGGGTTTGCCGAACCCATGAGCGACGAGGCGATGGACAAACTCATTCAGCGCCAGGCCGAGGTTCAGGAAAAACTGGACGCCCTGGATGCCTGGGACCTGGATTCTCGTCTGGAGATGGCCATGAACGCCCTGCGTTGCCCGCCGGCAGACACCTCGGTCAAAGTGATTTCCGGCGGCGAGCGCCGTCGCGTGGCCCTGTGCCGCCTGCTGCTGCAAAAACCGGATATATTGCTGCTGGACGAGCCCACCAACCATCTGGATGCCGAAAGCGTTGCGTGGCTGGAACACCATTTGCAACAATACGTCGGCACCGTCATCGCCGTTACCCACGACCGTTACTTTCTTGATAATGTGGCTGGCTGGATACTTGAACTGGATCGCGGCCAGGGTATCCCCTGGAAGGGCAACTACTCCTCGTGGCTGGAGCAAAAACAGGAGCGGCTGCGCCACGAAGAAAAAGCCGAAGGCACCCGGCAAAAGACGTTGCAGCGTGAATTGGAGTGGATTCGAATGTCCCCCAAAGGCCGTCACGCCAAAAGCCAGGCGCGGATCAACGCCTATGAAAAACTGCTTTCCCAGGAGGGCGAACAGCGCGAAAAAGATCTTGAACTCTATATTCCCCCGGGGCCGCGTCTGGGCGATGTGGTCATCGAGGCCCGGAATGTCTCCAAAGCCTTTGGAGACCGTCTGTTGGCGGATAACATGAGCTTTCAACTGCCCCCCGGCGGCATCGTGGGGGTGGTCGGGCCCAATGGCGCCGGAAAAACCACCTTGTTTAAAATGATCACCGGTCAGGAGAGCCCGGACAGCGGAGCTTTCCGCATCGGCGACACGGTTCAGTTGGCCTACGTGGATCAGGGACGCGAGTTGAATCCGGATAAGACCATCTGGGAAGAGATCACCGGCGGCGGCGAACAGATTGAACTGGGTAAACGGCTGATCAACTCCCGGGCCTATGTGGCGCGTTTCAATTTTACCGGCGCCGATCAGCAGAAAAAGGTGGGCGCCCTTTCAGGCGGCCAGCGCAACCGTGTTCATCTCGCCAAAATGCTCAAAGAGGGGGCCAACGTCATTCTTCTGGATGAGCCCACCAACGACCTGGATGTCAACACCCTGCGCGCCCTGGAGGAAGCTCTGGAGAATTTTGGCGGATGCGCCGTGGTCATCAGCCATGACCGCTGGTTTCTGGATCGCATCGCCACCCACATCCTGGCCTTCGAAGGCGACAGTCAGGTGTTTTTTTTCAACGGAAACTGGAGCGAATACGAAGCCGAACGCAAAAAACGCCTGGGCGCCGACGCCAGCGTCCCCAAGCGTATCCGGTATCGGCAGTTGACTCGTTGATCCCAGGACGCTTT
>JBFFHG010000471.1:0-4047 GCA_041557055.1 Desulfosarcinaceae bacterium | reverse complement strand
GTAAAACCAAAAGGCAGAAAGTCGGCCCGTTCGGCACTGGCCCCGCCGGCGCTGCTGGCGGGGCAGGATACGGTTTGGCTGACCCCCCAATCGTAGCTTAAAATTTCTATCCACCCCGAATACTTATCATCCGTGCTCTCACCCTCGATGCCATCCAGTTTAATAAATCCGTCAAAGCTCATTTCATCTCCTCCTTTTTCTCATTGAGCCGTATCATACGACCATAAGTTACCCTTTGATCGGAATCGCTATTTCAAGATCCCGACCGTCACTTGCGCGATTTCTGTGCCCGACATCCCGGCCAGGGGGGTTGCGCCCCGCCAGACCAGGCAAAACAAGCCTTCGTCCGGCTGGATGAAGACGGTGTCCAGGTTCATGGGCAATTTTTCCTCTTTGGTTTTTTGGCTGCGCCGGACCATGCATCGCAACCGGATTGCCGGCAAACTCAACTGGATTCGACCTTCGGGGCTCAGGTGGATCAGCTCCACAGGCTCGCCCCCTTGCAAATAGTCTTTGACCTGCAAATCCGGATGGGCACCATTGTAAAAAAGGTAGCTGAAATCCTTGGGGGGCCGGGGGCTGCGTTCCCTGCGCCAAGCGTTGTCATAGGTACCTGCGAATCCGGCCCGGGGCTGCCAGGCGCGGTTGTAAAACCCGAACCCCACGGGGAGCGGATGGTCCTGATGGGTCTTGATCAGATGGCGCGGATCTTCGATAAGCGGCAGGGGCTTGCCGGCCAGGTTGGCCTTGGTGCTCTTCGAGTAAAATCCCTTGCCGCTCAGGTTGTAGGGGCAGTATTCGCCGGTGGTTTCATCCATGCCGCCGAAAGACTCGGTGTACCGAAGAACCTGGGTGACAAAGGGCTGTGGGACGGTGACCGAATAGCGGCGGCTTAAAATTCCGGCGTGGTTCCAAAGCCTTTGGCCGAATACCTTGAGGGTTTTTTCCACAGGGCCGACCTTCAAGCCGACCTTCAGTTCGGTGACGGGCCGGCCTTCAGGCGCATGGGCCCGGCCGGCCAGCACAATGTCGGTCCGGGGTTTAAATGGAACAATATCGGTCTCGTAACGAATGCCGCCGCCTTGAGCTTCATCGTCATAGTCATCGCCAAAGGCAATGGGAATCTGCTCGGGCCTGGGGTTGCCATCAAAGCCGAAGGTTGCCTTGACCATAACGGTCAACAGGTAGCCGTCAACGCCGGGCAGGGGGATGGCCTGCAAATTGAAAGGGGTTTGATTGTCCAGTCGCATCTATACAAAATTCCCTGATGTCGGAATCACCGCGCCGCCGGTAATGGGTTCGGGCATCGCTTGGGAATCGATCTCGTCCATACCGGGGCCGGTTGGCGGGTCGCCCGCCATGGTTTCGGCGGCGGATTCAGCGCCGCTCAATCCGGTTTCAGCCGCCCCGGACGCAAGGGTTGCCGCTGGTGGCGGCGGGGTCATGATAACGCCGGTGATGAGGGACGTGGCTTTAAATATCTGAAAATGAGAATAAAAGGCCCGGGCCACGCTGTCGAATAAAACCTTGGCGTGCAGGGTGTCCGGGGTGTCCAGAACCTGCATCATCTCCCGGACCAAATGATCCGGTTCAAGATTGGCCTCGCCTGCCGATCCAAAACTGATCAGCGGTGCAGGTATATTGGGCCCGGGCGGGCCAAAAGGAGGATAGGCCAATATGCCGCTCAAGCCTTGCTGCCAGAGCGCCCAGTTGTCACTGACCGCTGTGGCGATGGCCAGGGAATACGCTTGCTCTTTTTGGGTGGCCCGGGGTGCCTTGGCCAAAATCATGGCCTTGAGTTCCGGGCCGGTGGTGGCCTCGGGCATGACCGTCCCCATGGTTCCGGTCAAGGCAACCGATACGATGGAGGCGGTTTTCATCCATTTGTCAATGGCCTCGGCAAGGGCCGCACAGATACCGTCTATATAACGTTCATATGCTCTGCCCATAATGCCGGCCGCCTGGGTATGGTATTTGTTCAACGTGGGTTCATTGAACAGATTGTCCGCTGAATTGGCCGACGTCGACAACTCCGGAGCCTCGAATGCATCCGGGTACTGAACGCCCTTGGATTCCCATTGGACTGGCAATGCGATCCCCTGACCCGTAAAATTCTCTTTAGCCGTTGTGCTCAATGCTTCTGCTTCTGGTGCCGGCATGTGCTTTCTCTTTCCGTTTCGCTGTTGAGGAAAATTTCAATTCCGCTCATTCATAAAATATCGCTGGCATCATTACCTCTGCCGTTGACGTTTTAAAGATTCATCAATTAGCCTCAATACCGCAGCGCTTCATATTTTCAGAGGCGTCAATTTCCTCCGCAAGGTTAAAATCGAATTGGAAACCGTGACTGTCAAGGGTCACATCGATGCGGTCGATTTTCACTTCAGCCGCCATTTTCTCCAGAATGCGGCGCGACAGTTCCGGCAGCAGAGAATCCGCCAGAATATGATCCACGTTGCGGGCGCCAGAATCGACTTCGGTACAACGGGAGGCGACGGCATCCACCAGATCTTCACTGTAGGTCAATTGGACCTTGCGGTTGGACAACATGCGATTTTTGATCCTGTCAAGTTTGAGCCGGATGATCAGACGCATGATGTCGTCATGGATGGGATAGTACGGCACCACCTGCAACCGCCCCAGAAAGGCGGGTTTGAAGCGTTGCTGCAGCACCGGGGCGAGCATCTTCCTGAGCGTCTCGATGTCCGGGGCTTTGTCCGGATCTTGATAGCAATGCTGCATGATCAAGTCCGTACCGATGTTGGAGGTTAAAATGATCAGGGTGTTTTTAAAATCGATCTTGCGGCCTTCACCGTCTTCAAGCACCCCCTTGTCAAAAACCTGGTAGAATAGCTCGGTCACATCGGGGTGGGCCTTTTCGATTTCGTCCAGCAGCACAACGCTGTATGGCCGACGGCGAACGGCTTCGGTGAGCACGCCGCCTTCACCGTAACCCACATATCCGGGAGGAGATCCCTTTAGACCGGAAACGGTGTGAGCTTCCTGGTACTCGGACATATTAATGGTCACCATGTTCTGCTCTCCGCCATAGAGCAACTCCGACAACGCCAGGGCGGTTTCGGTCTTGCCCACGCCGCTGGGCCCCACCAACAGAAAAACGCCGGTGGGTTTGGAGGGATCTTCGATACCGGCGTGCGCTGTGCGGATTACCCGGGCAATGGCGCCCAGTGCCTGGTCCTGGCCGATAATGCGTTTTTGCAAAGCTTGTTCAAGATTCAGCACCGTGGGAATTTCATCGGTGAGCATACGGCCCGTGGGGATGCCGGTCCATCCGGAGATGACCTCGCTGATCGTCTGGCTGTCCACCTCCACCTTGAGCAACGGTTCATTGTGCTGCAGCGCCTTGAGTTGGGTCTCCAGACCTTGCAGCCGGTTCCGATCCGTTTCCAGATTCTCGATCTCATCGTTCGCGGCGCAATCTCGAATCTGCTGCCGAAGGTCTTGAATGGCTTCCACCAAATGGCGTTCCTCTTCCCAGCGCGCCTGTAACGTCTCCAGACGCCCGCGGGCCGACTGCCGGTCCCCGACCAGGGCTTCAATCCGTTCGGCATGATCCCGGCCGATGAGCTGCTCCGCGTTCAGGCGATCAAGTTCGCGATCGATGCGGGCGATCTCCTTTTGGGCCGCTTCCACAGAGGGGGCAACGGAATTAACGCCCATGGCCACCCGGGCGCAGGCAGTGTCAATGATCCCCACGGACTTGTCCGGCAGCTTGCGCCCGGAGATATAGCGATTGGAAAGGCGCACGGCGTCCACCAGGGCCTCGTCGGTAATGGAAACCTTGTGGTGGGTTTCAAACAGCGGGGCGATGGCGCGCATCATCAGCAGGGCCCCGGTTTCGTCCGGCTCCTCGATTTTGATAACCTGAAAGCGCCGGGACAGGGCGGCATCCTTTTCAAAGTATTTCTTGTATTCGGCCCATGTGGTGGCGGCGATGGTGCGCAGCTCGCCCTTGGCCAGGGCAGGTTTCAGCAGATTGGCGGCATCCCCGGCGCCCTGGCCGCCACCGGCGCCGATCATGGTGTG
>JBFFHG010000470.1:0-4055 GCA_041557055.1 Desulfosarcinaceae bacterium | reverse complement strand
TTTTGTTCTGAAATTGGGGGGAAAAGTAATGAAAAAGAGGTTCATTTATATTTTTACGGTTCTCGGTTTGATCGTGCTTGTGGGCCTGCTGGTGGGCATCAAGGGTATGCAAATCAAAACCATGATCGCCCAGGGCAAACAGTTCAAGGCACCGCCCGAAACCGTCACCTCGGCCGCGGTCACGGCCCAGTCGTGGGAATCCCTGGTCACGGCGGTGGGCTCCCTGGAGGCGGTTCAGGGGGTGGAGGTGACCTCCGAGATCACCGGCAAGGTGGTGCATATCGCCTTTGAACCCGGCTCCCATGTGGCAGCCGGCGATCTATTGGTGCAGCAGGACATCTCGGCCGAAACAGCCCAACTGCGGGCAGCCGAAGCAACGGCGGACCTGGCCCGCATCAACTTCGAGCGCTCCCAAAAGCTGCTGCCCGATAATGTCATTTCCCAATCCGATTATGACAATGCCCAGGCCAAACTGACCCAGTCCCTGGCCCAGGCCGACAACATCCGGGCCGTGATTGCCAAAAAGACAATTCGGGCGCCTTTTGCCGGCCGTCTGGGACTGCGCATGATCAACCTGGGCCAAATCATCAACGAGGGGCAGGCCATCGTCTCCCTGCAGGCCCTCAATCCCATTTTCGTCAACTTCCGGGTCCCCCAGCAGCAACTGGCCCTGATTGGGACCGGTTTTGAGGTCCGGGTAACCTCCGACGCCCTGCCCGGAGAGGGTATCGCGGGTAAAATAACAGCCATCAACCCGGATGTGGACCCCGCCACCCGCAATATCCGTGTGCAGGCCACGGTCACCAACGCCGAAGAGCAGTTGCGCCCCGGCATGTACGTCAATGTGGCGGTGGTGCTGCCCGCCAAAGCGGATGTGCTGGCCATTCCGGCCACGGCCGTGCTCTACGCGCCCTACAGCGACTCGGTTTTTGTGATCGAAAAACAAAAGGGCGAAGACGATGCGGCGGAGATGGTGGTGCACCAGAAATTTGTGCGCCTGGGAGAGAAACGGGGCGACTTTATCGCCGTGGCCTCCGGGCTCAGGGCCGACGAAAAAGTGGTGAGCACCGGCGTGTTCAAGCTGCGCAACGGTCAATCCATAGCGGTTGACAACAAACTGGCCCCCGAATTCAAACTGGCCCCCCAGCCTGCGGAAAGTTAACCCATGAAATTCACCGATATTTTTGTACGCCGACCTGTCCTGGCCCTGGTGGTCAACCTGCTGATCATCATTGCCGGCCTGCAGGCCATCCGCTCTCTGAACGTCCGCCAGTATCCCCGCAGCGACAACGCCGTGGTCACGGTGACCACCGTTTATGTGGGGGCCAATAGCGATCTTGTGCGCGGTTTCATCACCACCCCCCTGGAGCGGGCCATTGCGGCCGCCGACGGCATTGATTACATCCAATCCCAAAGCGCCATGGGTCTCTCCACCATCAAGGCGCGGCTCAAACTCAACTACGACCCCATCAAAGCCCTTTCGGAGATCAGCTCCAAGGTGGACCAGGTGCGCGGCGACCTGCCCCCTGAAGCGGAGGTCCCCGTTATGAACGTGGAATCGGCTGACAGCGAGTTCGCTTCAGCCTATCTGAGTTTCACCTCGGATGTGCTCAAGCAGAATGAAATCACCGACTATCTGGTGCGCATCGTCCAGCCCCGACTCTCGGCCGTCGAGGGGGTTCAGCGCGCCGACGTCCTGGGCGCACGCACCTTTGCCATGCGGATCTGGCTCAAGCCCGAACGCATGGCCGCTTTCAACATCAGTCCGGTCCAGGTTCGCCAGGCCCTGGCGGCCAATAACTTTCTGGCCGCCGTGGGCCGCACCAAAGGATCGATGATTCAGGTCAACCTGACCGCCAATACCGACCTGCGTTCGGTGGCGGAATTCAAGCGCCTGGTGGTCAAACAGGAGCGCGGCGCCATCGTGCGTATCGAGGATATCGCCGACGTGGCTCTGGGGGCCGAGGATTACGACACAGAGGTGCGCTTTTCGGGCCAGACCGCCGTTTTCATGGGGATCTGGCCTCTGCCCAACGCCAACGCCCTGGATGTGATCAAACGGGTACGGGCGGAGATGGCGGGCATCGAAAGACAATTGCCCAGCGGCCTGAGCGGCCGCATCGCCTATGACGGCACGGACTATATCAACAATGCCATTCAGGAGGTGATCAAAACCCTGAGTGAAACCCTGCTCATCGTGGTGGTGATCATCTTTCTGTTTCTGGGTTCATTGCGGTCGGCCCTTATTCCGGTGGTGGCCATCCCGCTCTCCCTCATCGGCGCCGTGTTCCTCATGCAGGCTTTCGGCTTCACCATCAATCTGCTGACCCTGCTGGCCATCGTGCTCTCGGTGGGACTGGTGGTGGACGACGCCATTGTGGTGGTGGAAAACGTGGAGCGCCATCTGAGCGAGGGCCGGTCCCCCATGGAGGCGGCCCTTATGGGCGCCCGGGAACTGGTGGGGCCGCTGATCTCCATGACCATCACCCTGGCGGCGGTCTATGCCCCCATCGGATTGCAGGGCGGTCTGACCGGCTCGCTCTTTCGTGAGTTTGCCTTTACCCTGGCCGGCGCCGTGACCATCTCCGGCATAGTGGCCCTGACCCTGTCGCCCATGATGTCCTCGCGTTTGCTTAAACCGGGCATGACCGAACGCGGCCTGGCCGGCAAGATCGAGCGCCATTTCAAAAAACTACGCAATGCTTACGGCCGCTGGCTGAATGGGACTCTCAATGCCCGGCCGGCGGTTTACATGGTGTGGATCATGGTCAGCCTGCTGGCCGTTCCCATGTTCACCATGTCAGCCAAGGAGCTGGCCCCCACCGAGGACCAGGGGGTTATTTTCGGCATCATCGATGCCGCCGCCAACTCCACCCTGGACCAGACCAGCCGTTATGCCGCGGCCGTCAACGATGCCTATCTCAGTGTGGCGGAGACCGATTTCGTCTTTCAGGTCACCATGCCCTCTTCCGGGTTCGCCGGCATGGTGGTCAAGCCGTGGCAGGAGCGGGAACGGACCATTTTTGACATCATGCCCGAAGTCCAGCAGAAGCTGCACGCCATTCCCGCGATTCAAATCTTTCCGGTGACGCCCCCGGCCCTTCCGGGCGGCGGCCAGTTCCCGGTGGAATTCATCCTGGCCTCCACGGCCGAACCCCAGCAAATCGTGGAATTCGCCAAGCAGATCCAGTTGGCCGCCATGAAAAGCGGTATGTTCGCCTTTCCGCCCATTATCGATGTCAAGATCGATCAGCCCCAGTCCGAGATCGTCATCGATCGCGACAAGGTGGCCGACCTGGGACTGAACCTGCAACAGGTGGGCGTCGATATAGCCTCCATGATGGGCGGCAACTTTGTCAACCGCTTCAACATCGCCGGCCGCAGCTACAAGGTCATCCCCCAGATCCAGCGCATGGACCGTCTCAATCCCGATCAATTGCGCGCCATCCATGTCACCGGCCCCAACGGCCAACTGGTGCCCCTGAGCACCATCGCCACCCTGAAAAACAGCACCGTGCCGCGTTCATTGAACCGCTTTCAGCAGCTCAATGCCGTCACCCTCAGCGGTGTCGCCATCCGGCCCCTGGACGAGGCCCTGAGCTTTCTGGAAGACCAGGCCGCCAAGATTCTGCCCCGGGGGTATACCCTGGATTACACCGGCGAATCGCGCCAACTGCGCACTGAAGGCAACAAGTTCATCCAGGCCTTCGGCCTGGCCGTCATCCTGATCTTCCTGGTGCTGGCCGCGCAGTTCAACAGCTTTCGCGACCCCTTTGTCATCCTGGCCGGATCGGTGCCCCTGGCCATGTTCGGCGCCCTGATCTTTACATTTCTGAAAATACCCGACCCCAACGTGCCCTTCTGGACCCACGGCTGGACCACCACCATGAACATCTACTCCCAGGTTGGCCTGGTCACCCTGGTGGGGCTGGTTTCCAAAAACGGCATCCTCATCGTGGAGTTCGCCAATAAACTTCAGGAACAGGGCCGCACCAAAAGAGAGGCCGTGCTGGAGGCCGCCATGACCCGCCTGCGGCCCATTCTCATGACCACCG
>JBFFHG010000469.1:0-4059 GCA_041557055.1 Desulfosarcinaceae bacterium | reverse complement strand
CATACCACACACCGGATCGATAAACAGTTTTTTTTCTGATTGGGTCGTCATCTGACACCTCCTCAGGTTAATATGCTTCAGGGCCGCTGTTCAAGATTGCGCTTCATAACCTCATATTGGCCGTGATCGATTTCGCCGCGTGCGTAACGTTGATCAAGAATTTCACGGGCGGCCCCGTCAGCATTGTTGTTTGACGGGCGACGATTGGTTACCGCCCCGGTGGCCAACAAAATTACGGCCAGAATCACCATGGACCAGAATATAATCATTATAATGCCCATGCCACTGCCTCCCATCATCCATACATGCCGGGGTAGATGCCCATAGCCGTGATGCTGCCAGGGGGTTGCGAATAAATGATTGAGCAACCAAATAACCCCGGCGATCAAGGTGACCGAAACCCCCAGACTGAACAATGCGCTGGCTTTGCGATTCATGCGGACCTCCCGTAAAATGGAAGAGGGGGCAATTTTGTAGGTGCTGCCCCGGAACACAACAACCGATGGTCATGCTTCGGCCGTCATTTTATTCATTGATTTAATCAGCAAGGCGTGTGCCAAGGGGCCTGCGATTGGGTTGTTTAGTAATTATTAATTTAATAATCAGATGGTTGAATATTTTTTGATAACGGCGAAAAAAACGTATGCCACTTGTTTTGGTATCTGTTTTGTTTCGTAATTACCCGTTATTATCTCAACATGAAGCGTGGTCCGGGTATTTATTACCCGGATCGATAGGGGCGCGGGCGCCGGGATGATCGCAGTTCAGCCTGAAATTGGCCGCGCAATTGACACTGAAGACCAACCTGTGTATGCAATATTAATGATGTTGATATGGACCTGAACTGGTTTCGACTTGGCGCGGCGTGAGCGACAGTTGGTATTGACCGCAAGAGGGCAACATGAAAATCTCCATCCGTTGGGCGCTTATCCTCGGCTGTCTGGGCTTGATTTGGGGAACCCAGATTGTCACCACCACCACCACCTACCTCTCCTCGCAACGGGTCCTTCTCCATCATGCGCGCGATATCATGCAAAATATCGCCGACCTGACCATGGAGCAGTCCCAGAACCACCTGGCCCTGGCCCAGGGTGCGGCCCACCTGACCAAACGGCTGATCTCCTCCAATGTGGTGGGCAGCGATCTGGCGCACCATCAAATCCTGGAGCGCTATTTTCTGGATCAGTTGGCCATTTATCCGCATTTTGCGGGAATTTATGTGGGGTTGCCCAACGGGGATTTCTTTTTTGTCAATCGATCGGATCAGCATACCCCCAACGGGTTCAGAACTAAAATTATCACCCATAAAGAGGGGCGCAAAGCGACCCACCTCATCTGGCGCGATCAAGCCGGCAACATTATCAGTGAAGAAGACGATCCCCTGGATCCCTACGATCCACGCCAAAGACCTTGGTATATCAGGGCGTTAAAAGAAAAAGCCATCGTTTGGACCGATCCCTACATTTTTTTCACCTCTCAAAAGCCGGGTATCACCATCGCCGGACCTATTTATAAAGAATCGGATAACCTGCAGGCCATTGTGGGGGTGGACATTGAAATCCACCAGCTCTCCACGTTTATCAGCAAGCTGCGCATCGGTAAAAACGGTCGGGCCTTCATGCTCAACAGCAACACCGACGTGGTCGCCTTTCCCGATCTGGAGAAAATCAGGTTCAGCGATGCCAATCAGGACGGCAAGGTCCGGCTGGTCAAAATAGAGGAGCTCAGCGACGGTTTAAGCAAGGCCGCCTATCATGCCGTGGACTGGCAGTACGGCAACGACGGCCGGTTGAACCTGGCGGCGGCCCGATTTGCCCGTTACGAATATCAGGGGCAAGCCTATCACGTCATGTTTACGCCGTTTGTCAACAAGCAATGGCCCTGGATCATAGGCGTCTACGTACCCGAGAGCGACTACCTGGGCAGTATCCAGGCCAACCGGCGCTTCACCATTTTGTTGACCATCGGGCTCTCCGTGTTGGCCACCATTGTTGGATTATTGGCGGCCCGGGCCATGATTCGACCGTTGGCCGGCCTGGAAAAAGAGGCTTTGGCAATTCAACGCAACGACATGGCCCCCCAGCCGCGAGCGTGTTCGGTTTTCAAGGAGATTCAAGAGACCGCCGACGCCTTTGCGCTCATGAAGACCGATATTCGGGCCGGCGAAGAGAAATACCGGGGAATTTTTGAAAATATTCAGGATGTTTATTACGAGGTGACCCTCGACGGCCGTATTTTGGAAATCAGCCCGTCCATCCAATCCGTATCGGCTTACACCCGGGACGATTTGGTCGGAGCCTCTCTGGATCAGATCTACCACAGTCCCCAAGACCGTGAGGATGTGCTGGCCAAGATAATTGCCGAGGGTAAGGTTTCTGACTATGAAATCACCATGGTCCATAAAGACGGTACGGTTGATATCTGTTCGGTCAACGCCTCTTTGGCCCGTAATCAAGCCGGGGCGCCGGAAAAAATCGTCGGCTCCCTGAGGGTGATCACCGATCGCAAGCGTGCCGATATAGAGCTTCGCCGCTATCAGGAGCAACTGGAGGAGGTGGTGCGGGAGCGCACCCTGGATTTGATGCAGACCAACCAGCAGTTGCGCAGCCAAATGCAGGTCCGCGAAGAAAAAGAGAAAGAGTTGCTCAAGAGTGAAGAAAAATACCGCTCCATCATCGAAAATATGGAGAGCGGTTATTACGAAGTGGATATTGACGGCAATATCACATTTTTCAATGCGCCCCTGGCCGAGATTCTGGGTTATCCCGTCGATCAATTGCCGGGCTTGAATTATACCTGCTATATGGAGCCTGAAACCGCAGAGAAAACCCGCAGGCGATTTGATGTCATACGCAGGTCCGGAAAGTCCGAAAATCTGGCCCGGTTTACCATTACCAGGCCTGAAGGCAGCCAAAGGACCCTGGATGCTTCGGTTTCATTGATCACTGACAACGGCGGCCGCGGCATCGGCTTCCGGGGGGTGGTGCTGGATGTGACCGAGCGGCTCAATGCCGAGTTGGAGAAAAAAAGGATGGAAGACCGCCTTCAACAGATTCAGCGACTGGAAGGCATCGGCACCCTGGCCGGCGGTGTGGCCCATGATTTCAACAACCTGCTGATGGGCATTCAAGGCAATGTTTCATTGATTCTTCTGGAAATGGCGGCCGGTGATCCCCACTACAGCAAGCTGAAAAGTATCGAGTCCTGCGTTCAGTGCGGCTCGGACCTGACCCGTCAGCTCCTGGGGTTTGCCCGGGGCGGCAAGTACATGGTCCGGCCCCTTGATTTTAATCAAATCATTCGAAATACGGCCCGGATGTTCGGCCGCACCCGCAAAGAGATCAATATTCACGAAAAAATTGAACCGGATGTCTGGACCGTGATGGGCGATCGGAATCAGATCGAACAGGTCCTGCTCAATCTCTACATCAACGCCTGGCAGGCCATGCCCCAGGGCGGCCGCATCTATCTCGAAACCAGGAACGTGGAATTAAATGCCTCTTTTGCGCAGACATTCAACATTTCCGCCGGCCGTTATGTCCGCATATCCGTGGCCGACACCGGCACGGGTATCGACAAGGCCATTCAGCCCAGAATATTCGAACCTTTTTTTACCACCAAAGAGATCGGCCGGGGGACCGGCCTGGGGTTGGCCTCGGCTTACGGCATTATCAACAACCATGGCGGGGCCATTGATTTTACAAGTTTCCAAGGGCAGGGAACAACCTTTTACATCTATCTGCCCGCATCCGATGGGGCTGTTCCCAAAGATCCGGCGGGTGCTGCAGATCTGGCCACCGGAACAGAGACCATCCTGCTTGTTGACGATGAACGGGTGATTCTGGATGTCAATAAGCCCATGCTGGAAAAGTTAGGCTATCATGTGTTGACGGCCGGAGGCGGAAACGAGGCTGTCGACATTTTCCGCAAGAATCATGCGCATATCAGTATGGTGATTCTGGATATGATTATGCCGGATCTGGGCGGCGGCGCGGTGTTCGACCATTTTAAGGCCCAGAAGCCCGATGTAAAAGTCCTGCTCTCAAGCGGCTACAGCAT
>JBFFHG010000468.1:0-4060 GCA_041557055.1 Desulfosarcinaceae bacterium | reverse complement strand
TGCCGTTGGGAAGGTGGCGTGCAGGCAACTGTTATGGCATTTGACGGGAGCGCCCGTCTTTATCCGGAAGGGCAATGCCCAGTTTTTTTATTTTCCGGAATAGGGTGCTTTTATGAATGCCCAGTTCTTTCGCGGCGGCCAGACGGCTGTTGGCGTTGCGTTCGAGAGCGTTGCAGATGGCTTGCATGTCCATCAGCTCCCGCGCGGAGCGCATGCTTGGCGCACAGGACGCTGTTTTTCCGTGGGCCGTGAGCTCTTCGGGCAAGTGCCCGATATTGATAGAAGCTTTGTCGCAGAGGATAAAGGCGCGTTCAATCACGTTTTCCAGTTCGCGGATATTGCCGGGCCAGTGATGGGCCATGAGAAGGGAGAGGGCTTCGCCTGTCATGCCGCGGATGAAACGGTGCTGCAGCCGGTTAAAGCGGTTGATGAAGTGTTCGACCAGAATGGGAATATCTTCTTTGCGGCTGCGAAGGGGCGGCAACGCCACCCGCACCACATTTATCCGGTAGTAGAGGTCTTCGCGGAAATTGCCCTTGCGCGTCTCCGCGGCCAGGTCTTTGAGGGTGGCGGCAATGATGCGCACATCCGCGGATTCCGTGCGAATCGCTCCCAGCGGTTCAAAGGTGCGCTCCTGGAGCACGCGCAGCAGGCGCACTTGAAGGGCCGGGCTGACCTCTCCGATTTCATCCAGGAAAAGCGTGCCCCCGCGGGCTATGGCAAAGCGTCCCGGTTTGTCTTTGACTGCACCGGTGAAGGCTCCGGCCTTGTAGCCGAACAGTTCCGATTCCAGCAGATTATCCGGCAGCGCGCCACAGCTCACGGCCACAAAAGGCCCCTTGCGCCGGCGGCTCAGAGAGTGGATGGTGCGGGCCATCAACTCTTTGCCGGTGCCGGTTTCACCGGAAATCAGCACGGTGCTGGGGCTGGCGGCAATGGCGGGCAGCACCCCAAAGACTTTTTGCATCAACGGGCTGCGGCTCACAAGATCTCCGACTTGGACGCGCCCCTCCAGTTCCCGGCGCAAGGTCTCCACCTCGCTCAGGTCTCGGAAGGTTTCCGCCCCCCCCGCCACCCGGCCTTCGGAATCTTTCAGGACCGCCGTGGAGACACTGATGGGCAGCCGGTTCCCATCGGCCCGAATGATGTATCCGGACTTGCCGATGACGGGTTTGCCGTTTTTCAGGGTGCGGTTCAGGGCGCATTCGGCTTCGCACATGCTGGAACGAAACACTTCCGAACAGATTCGACCGATGGCTTCGCGGCGCGAAATACCGGTAATCTCCTCGGCCGCCCGGTTGAATGACGTGATGCGCCACTCCGGATCCACGGTAAAGACCCCGTCGGAAATGCTTTCCAGAATCGCTTCAGTGGGATTGTCCCATTGGGACCGTTTGTTTTTCCTCTGTTCGGCCATTACCGTATTCGATCCATTCAAGGTTAGGTTATGAGCATATGCCCGTTTAATCATAAAAGCAACCCAATTAAAAAACAGAAATTGGGGGTTGACTTATTATGAGTATATGCTTAAAAAGATCCCCATGCTGTGCAATGGGATCGGCCCAATGCCGCCAACCGTGTAAAGGGCGAACTCAAGAGAATCAAACCTCAAGGCCGGTTGTTCGGTTGGTTTTCGTTTGGCTGGGCAGCGAGACGAATCCGAAATGTGTCGGTTGGGGCTATGATTTTCCGGCCGGGCGCTGAATGCCGTGTTTGCGCATCATGTTCTAAAAATTGGTGCGTTGCAGCCCCACCATCTTGGCTGCCTGGGTGACATTCCATCCGTTATGCACCAAAGCATTGAGGATCAGGTTGATGATCGCCTGCTCGATTTGACCTTATGGGGGCGTTTCCCGCCAAATCCTCCTCCAGCAGCATGGTCGATGTGAGGATGGTGGTCAAGGGGTTGTTGATTTCATGGGTCACGCCGGCGGACAGGCGGCCGATGGAGGCCATTTTCTCTTGCTGCATCAGCGTTTTCTGAATATTGATCTCTTTGGAGATGTCCCTGGAAATCTCAATGGCACCGATCACGTCTCCGCCTTCAAACAAAGGGTATTGGAAATGGAGTAGTAGATCTCCCGGTTGTTTTTGTCCAGGTGCACATGGGTGGTCTGGTAAGGCTCTTTGGATTCCAATGTTTTCAACACCTTCGATCCATCACAAATTCAAATGCACAAAAATTCTATTGACTTGACTCCTCTGGGCATTATTATGAAAATCATTTTCGAAAACCGACTATCAGCAAAGAGAGGATTTAGCATGGACTTCAATAATCTGACCGAGATTGTCGATTTTGCCATCTCCAAAGAGGTCGAGGCGGCCGAATTTTACCGCAATGTGAGTGAGCAGGAATCTTTCAGCGGCAAAAAAGAGATGTTTCTGGAATTTGCCGCCGAAGAGCGTAAGCACCAGGCCCTGCTTGAGGATCTTAAATCCGGAAACGTCAGTCCCAAACTGGATGACTATCAATTCAAATGGGTTACCGATATCAAACGCAGTGACTATGTGGATGACATCATCTATAAGCCCGGCATGTCATACAGCGACATCCTTTTGCTGGCCTCCAAACGGGAGGAGAAGGCCCTGGCGCTCTATAATGAACTGCTGGCCAATGCCGACACCGATGAAGCCCGGATGGTTTTCAAGATGCTCTGCCAGGAAGAGGCCAAGCACAAGCTGGCGCTGGAGACCATGCTGGACGATTATATGGCGGAAATGGGCGACTGATTGGTTTTCGGGGGGCGCATACCTGTTCCGGCCGACAACAGGGCAGGGATGCGTCGACGCCTGACGGCTTGGATTTTTAACGTTGCAACATCAGGGGGCAAATTCAAGGTTGTAAGCGAAGGATGGAGACCGATTTTATCTCTGTCGCTGAAAAGCTGAGACAGTCCTCTTTTTCTCGCCTTATTCTCTGTTTGTATCGTTGTGACAAATACCGGATTGAAAAAAATAATTGTCATTTGCGGCCCGACAGGCGTTGGCAAGACCGGATTCGCCATAGCGTTGGCGCGCCGGTTTAAAGGCGAGATCGTCGGGGCGGATTCCATGCAGATCTATCGGCGCATGGACATCGGTACGGCCAAACCCACAACCGCGGAAAAGGCAGCGGTTGCGCATCACATGGTGGACATTATCGACCCCCGGGAAGATTTTGATGCCGCTGAATATGGCCGCCGGGCCGAAGCCTGCGTAAACCGTCTGGCAGAGCAGGACCGGGTGCCTTTTGTGGTGGGCGGCACCGGGCTCTACATCAAGGCTCTGGTTTACGGCCTTACAGAAGCGGCGCCGGCCGACGAGAAGATCCGCGCCAGGCTCAAAATCGAACGGGATCAATCCGGCGCCCAGGCCATTTACAATCGTTTGAACGCCGTGGACCCCCAATCCGCCCGTCGCATTCATCCCAACGATACTTATCGCATCCTGCGCGCCCTGGAAGTGTTTGAAATCACCGGCACGCCCCTTTCGGCGCATCACAACGACCATTGTTTTGCCCAGGCTCGTTTCGAGGCCCTGCAAATCGGGCTGACCTTGCCCCGGCCGCGGCTTTACGCCCGTATCGATCAACGGGTGGACACCATGCTGGCGCAAGGGTTGGCAGACGAAGTGCGCTCTCTTATGGAACAGGGGTGCGACCCGCGACTCAAAGCCATGCAGTCTTTAGGGTATCGCCATATGACCGGCTATCACCAGGGGCGGTTCGGCTGGGATGAAGCCGTCCGTACCCTCAAACGCGACCATCGCCGCTATGCCAAACGGCAAATGACCTGGTTCGGCGCTGACGATAGCGTGCAGTGGCTGCAACCCGACCAACTTCAGGAAGCCGCCGATCGAATTCAATCGTTTTTGATGTGATGCGCACGGGGGTGACGCTGGGGGCACAGCTTGAGAGGGGGGCTATCGGGGCGAGAGCGGTGAAAAACAAGGAGCGGCCAGCAGGGTGCGCTTTGCAGTGCTGGCCGCTCCAACTTACGCTTGGGGCTTACAGTTCAATGTCAGGTCAGTTTCAGCTCGGTATTAGGTTCCGGATGTCGCTTCGATACGGCTTTCAATTGCA
>JBFFHG010000467.1:0-4063 GCA_041557055.1 Desulfosarcinaceae bacterium | reverse complement strand
GCGGATACTATGTGGCTGCAGCCGCAGACGGGATCGTGGCCAACCCCGGAACCATTACGGGAAGCATCGGCGTCATCATGGGCTACACCAATTTTGAAGAGTTGATGGATAAAATCGGTCTTTCGGCAGTGGTGATCAAAAGCGGAGAATACAAAGATGTGGGCTCTCCGGCCCGCCAGATGACCGCAGGCGAAAAAGAGCTTTTGGAACAGGTCACCCGCCAGATCCACGGCCAGTTTGTGGCGGCCATCGCCAAGGGCCGTCGGTTAAACCTCGAACAGGTCGAGGCCCTGGCCGACGGCCGGATTTTTACCGGTCAAAGGGCCCGGGAACTCGGGTTGGTGGACCGACTGGGCAATTTTGAGGATGCGGTAGCATGGGCCGGTGAATTGGGCGGTATCGAGGGCAAGGTTGAGACCGCCTATCCTGAAAAGGAGAAACCCTCATTCATCGATTATCTATTTGCGTCGTCCCTGCGCTCGTGGTGGCACAACATGCTGCAAAGCCGGACGGTTCCGCAGTTGCGGATGCCGTAATATAGGTTGGGTAATGGAAAAAGTCCCCTGAAAGCCTGTTATGATAATTTCCGAAAGTTCAGAGACTGCTCACATCTCCCAACCCTGTGCGCAGCACTTCGGGTTCGTCGCCGATTAAGGAGATGACGCTGGAGGGTTGACCCGGGGCCGGACCGCCGTCGATAATCAGATCCAGTTGCTTGCCGAAATGCTCCTCAATCAGCCAGGGTTCTTTGAGAACATCCCCTTCGATGGTGGCCGCCGTGGTGGATATAACGGGATTTCCCAGCGTCTGGATCAGCGCAATACAGATGGGGTGGTTAGGGACCCGGATACCGGCGGTTTTGCGTTTGGTCAGCATCATTTTAGGAACAAGGTTGGACCCTTCCAGAATAAAGGTATATGGCCCCGGAAGCAGACGCCGCATGGTTTTGTAGGCGTAATTCGAAACCTTGGCGTATTGGCTGATGTTTTTCAGGTCCGAACAGATAAAACTGAAAGGCTTGTGTTTCGGCCATTGTTTGATTTGATAGACTCGCGCGATGGCCCTTTTGTTCATGATGTCGCAGCCGATGCCGTAGAAGGTGTCGGTGGGATAGGCGATGACGCCACCCCTTCCGAGAATCTCCACAACTTGGTCGATTTTGCGCTGTTGTGGGTTTTGCGGATTGATTTCCAGTAGCACGGCTGATTCTTTCTTACCCTATTAAATACGAATATTGAATATAATTAATAACATGCTTTTATTGCAGAGAAAAGCATTTAGTCCGGATGGTGGTCGGTTATTGACGAAAGTCTCTGTTGAGCCAATATATGGTACGGGGTTGATAGCCCTGCACCATATGTGGTAACGTCTACCATTCAAGTGATCGCAGTGCATTAATAAATTCTATGGCCCTAAGTCTTACCCTAAATTTTAATAGATAGCCGCTGGACGGCTGTATTTGGAGGTTTTTTTATGAGCAAAATCCCCCCTGACGAAAGCTATTCGTTCGATGATGTGTTGCTTCTTCCCAATTATTCCGACGTTCTGCCCAAGGACTGCAACACCAGCACACAGCTGACCCAGAATCTCAAGCTCAATATTCCCATCGTCAGTGCGGCAATGGACACCGTCACCGAATCGGAAGCGGCCATCAGCATGGCTCGTGAGGGCGGCGTTGGTTTCATTCATCGAAACATGAGCATCGAAAGTCAGGCCGTGGAGGTGGATAAGGTCAAAAAGTCGGAAAGCGGTATGATTGTCGACCCGGTGACCATTCGTCCGAACCAAAAGGTTGAACAGGTTCTTGAATTGATGAAAAAATACCGCATATCCGGCGTGCCCGTGACCAAAGGGGATCAGTTGGTCGGGATTGTCACAAACCGGGACCTGCGTTTTGAGACCGAGATGGGAAAAATGGTCTCCGATGTTATGACCAAAGATAACCTGGTGACCGTTCAGGAGGGGATCAGCCTGGAGGAATCCAAGAAGCTTTTGCATCAGCACCGCATAGAAAAACTTTTGGTGGTGGATGGCAAGGGGCACCTCAAAGGCATGATCACCATCAAGGATATCGAGAAGATAAAAAAATATCCCAACGCCTGCAAGGACCAGATGGGGCGTTTGCGGGTGGGGGCCGCCATCGGGGTGGGGGAGGACCGTGTCCAGCGCGCCCAGGCGCTCTTGAACGCCGGTGCGGACGTGATTCTGATCGATACTTCCCACGGCCATTCATTGAACGTTGTCGAAACGGTAAAAGAACTTAAAAACACTTTCGGCGATATCGAGCTGATCGCCGGCAACGTGGCCACGGCCAAAGGGACCGAGGACCTGATCAAGGCGGGCGTGGATGCGGTTAAAATCGGTATCGGGCCGGGCTCCATCTGTACCACCCGTATCGTCGCCGGTATCGGCGTGCCTCAGGTTACGGCTATCATGAACTGCAAGGCCGTCTCCAACAAGAGCGGAATCCCGTTGATAGCCGACGGCGGTATTAAATTTTCCGGCGACGTGACCAAATCGATTGCCGCGGGCGCTCACACGGTGATGATCGGCAGTTTGTTTGCCGGAACCGACGAAAGTCCGGGCGAGACTATCCTTTTCCAGGGGCGAAGCTACAAGGTTTACCGGGGTATGGGATCAGTCGAAGCCATGAAGAAGGGCAGCAGGGATCGTTATTACTAGACCGAGCAGGAAGATGATGACAAACTCGTGCCCGAGGGCATTGTGGGGCGGGTTCCCTATCGCGGCTCCCTGCGTTCGAACATCCACCAATTGGTGGGCGGCCTGAAAGCCGGCATGGGCTATGTGGGATGCCGAACCATCCCAGAATTGCGCGATAAAGGCCGTTTTATCAAGATCTCCGCTGCCGGCCTGCGTGAAAGTCACGTGCACGACGTCATCATCACCAAAGAGGCGTCCAACTACCGCGTGGAGCCTTAAAAACGCCAATGTTGCAAAATAACGGAATCTTGATTCAGATTAACCCTGCATAACAGAGCCCTGGACGACCCATGACTTCAACCCCATCCGATTTTGTTCACCTTCACGTGCATACCATGTACAGCCTGCTGGACGGCGCCATTCGATTGGATGCCTTGTTTGCACGGGCCAAGGCGTTCGGCATGCACAGCGTGGCCATCACCGATCACGGCACCATGTTCAATGTGTTGGAATTTTACCAAAAAGCTATCAAGGCCGATATCAAGCCCATCATCGGGTGTGAGTGTTACGTGGCCCCGCGCACCATGGCCGACAAAAGTCCCCTGGACGCCAAGGGTTTGAGGCATCTGGTTCTTTTGGCCGAGAACGACGAGGGTTACCGCAACTTGTGCAAATTGGCCACTCTTGGTCAGATCGAGGGGTTTTACTACAAACCGCGAATCGATAAAACGATTCTGGCGGCCCACCATCAAGGCTTGATTGCCATGTCGGCCTGCCTGCACGGTGAGATCCCCATGCTCATCAATGCCGGCCAAATTGAAAAGGCCGAAGCGGCCGCGCGTTTCTACCAGGAATTGTTCGGAGAGAACAACTTCTTTCTGGAGATCCAGAACAACGGTATTGCCATTCAGGACACGGTCAACCAGGCTTTGCGGGAGATGAGCGCCAAACTCTCCATCCCCCTTGTGGCCAGCAACGATTGTCACTATTTGGGCAAGGCGGACGTGCGCGCACATGAGGTGCTGCTCTGCGTCCAGACCGGAAAAACCGTCAATGACAGCGATCGCTTCCGGTTCAGCACCGACCAACTCTACTTCAAATCCAAAGATGAGATGATCGACTACTTCCAGGATTTTCCGGGCGCGGTCGAGAGCACGGTTGAAATCGCCAAACGATGTAATGTCTCCTTTGATTTCGATACCTATCATTTCCCCCAATTCAAGGATGGGTCGGGATTGAGCGCCGAAGATCTCTTCGTCCGGAAAACAGAAGAGGGATTCAAACGTGTTTGGGATCTGATAAAATCGAAAAATCCGGAGGCCGATTACAATCTTTACCGGGAGCGTCTGGACTACGAGCTCGGTGTCATCAATAAAATGGGATTCCCCGGCTACTTCCTGAT
>JBFFHG010000466.1:0-4064 GCA_041557055.1 Desulfosarcinaceae bacterium | reverse complement strand
CCGTTGTCGACGAAGATGCATGTGAGGTTATCGCCTATGGCTTTGTGTATGAGCAGTGCGGTGACCGATGAGTCAACACCGCCGCTGAGTCCTAAAATAACTTGTTTGGCGCCTACGTTTTCACGGATTTCATCAATTGCGTCCTGGGCAAAAGACTTCATGGTCCACGAACGCTTGCATTTGCAGACGTCATATAGAAAATTTTTCAACATCTCCTTGCCCTTGAGCGTGTGCTCCACCTCCGGATGGAATTGAAGTCCATAAAATTTTCTATCCACATCGGCTGCTACGGCAATGGAGGTGTTGTCGGTTCGGGCGGTTACGGCAAATCCCCTGGGCAATTGGACAATGGAGTCCCCGTGACTCATCCAGACCTGGGTTCGTTTTGGAATTGATGTCAGGATCCCCCCATCCTGCAGGATCTCAAGTTCGGCAAAACCATACTCGCGCTTACGGGCTTGTTTGACCTTGCCGCCCAGGGCCTGCACCATGAAATGCAGGCCGTAGCATATGCCTAAAATGGGAATGCCCAGGTTGAAAATGGCATGGTCCACGCGCGGGCTGTTTTTTTCATAAATGCTGGAGGGTCCGCCGGAGAGAATGACCCCCTCCGGGTTCAATGCCTTGACTTGCTCTGCGGTGATGGCGGGAGGTTCTATCCGGCAATAGACACGGCACTCCCGAACCCGCCGGGCAATAAGCTGATTGAACTGTGAACCAAAATCGATAATTAGAATCATGAAGGCCTCTTGCGAATTATCTCTAATGAACAAAAGTAGTTAAACGGTTTGCGAAAACTGCCTGAATATGGTAGAGACCGCCCCAAAAGTCAATGTTTTTGTACTGCAAGCACAGATCATGCAACCGATATTGAAATAGATCTAACCTGTCAAAGTGACAAAGTCAATTTTCAGAATAAAAGGAGATGCAAGCCATGTTGGAAAGTGGTGATTTACGCAAAGGAACGAAACTTGAAATCGATGGAGAGCCTTACGTTATCATCCAGTTCGAGTTCGTCAAACCCGGCAAGGGCCAGGCGCTCTATAAATGCAAACTTAAAAATATGGTGACAGGCGCCCAGTTTGACCGGACCTATCGCTCCGGTGAGAAATTCAAGCCGGCCGATCTGGAAGAGGTGGAGATGGAATACCTCTATTTTGACGGCCAGGATTACTGTTTCATGAACAATTCCACCTATGACCAGGAGATGATGAGCGCTGATCAGGTGGGCGATGTCCGCGCCCTCCTGAAGGAGAATACGGTTTGCAGTGTACTGCTTTTTGCCGGCCGGCCCATCGGGGTGACGCTGCCCAACTTTGTTGAGTTGCGCATCACCCAGGCCGAACCGTGGGCCAAAGGCGATACCGCTTCGGGCGATACCAAGCCGGCGACCCTGGAGACAGGGCACGTGGTGCAGGTTCCGCCGTTTGTAAATGAGGGTGAGATGGTTCGTGTGGATACCCGTACGGGGCAGTATGTGGAGCGTGTCAAAGGGTGATTGGCCGGGATCAGATCAAGGGGGTCAAGGGGGGGGAGAATGCAATGGACGTGCGGGTGGGACCGTCACGGGTCGCGCCCCTCGTCCCCCTGTTACCGATCTGTCAATAGAATGTCACCATAATAGGCTGTGGTTGATTCACCGGTGTTATCCGTATCGGTCATTACAGCGATCCCCATGATAGGCGGCGGTTTTACCCCGAACGCCGCCTGATAGTCATCCACCAGATTCCGCCTTTGGGTGATCCATTGACCGGATGATGTGTTTCCGCTTTGCAAAACGATCATTTTGGTCTGATTCGTATAGGGGTTGCTCACCATGGTTCCCGGCGGCGCCTTGTTGGCCCAGATATAATTAAGGGCGGTGCCGGGCAGATTGCCACCAGCCGCCAGGTTGGCCGCCTTATACCGCGTTCGCTGCCAAAAGGTTTTACCCTCGGCGGAAAATTCAAAAGCCACGTATATCCGGGCGGCATAGTCATCCCCCTTTTTAGTTGAAACATCTCCTTTTTCCAGCACATGATCAATTTTCCATTGCCAGACGATCCACGGGTGGCGGTCGGCTGGCGCGCGGTAGTAACGAATCAAGCCCGATGCCGATGCATTGCTGACGGCTTGAATGACCGTTCGATCCTTGTCGCGGATCAAGGTGTACGCCGTGTGATGCTCAATGTTTGGAAAGGCCATCTTTTCCCAATGGCCGGGAAAATTCCGTCCGGGCTCAAGATCGGAAAAGCCCCCAATCAATAGTCCCTGCGCCGATCCAACTCCAGGTAATGCCGACACCAATAAAAATGATATGGTCGCAATCAATCTATTCATCATAAGCCGTTGGCCAAAATTGCATCGCCTGCCGCAATGATTGGATTCGGTCGTTTTTCATACATTTGGATCGTGTGGCAGGTTTTCGGCTTCAACGGGTGTCACAGGGCGCACGATATATTCCTTGATGCGGTTGCCATCCATGGATTTGACGATGATGTCAAAATCAGCGATGGTGAATTTCTCATTCTCCGAGGGGATCCGGCCAATTTTCTCCAAAACGTATCCGGAGAATGTATCGTAGTCGGCCGAGTCCGGAATGTTCATTCCGATGGTTTCGTTGACCTCGTCAATATCGGTTTTACCCATGACCACCCAATCTCTATTTTTTTGGCGAACAATGAGCGGTTCCTCCTTGTCTGTTTCATCCCTGATTTCGCCGACCAGCTCTTCAAGGGCGTCCTCCATGGTAATCAGGCCCGATATGCCCCCATGCTCGTCCACAACGATGGCCATATGGGTTTTACGCTTTTTTAGCTGCCCCAGCAAAGAGTCCAGTTTTTTGTGTTCAGGCACAAAGTAGGGCGGCCGCATCACCTTGCGAACATCCGTGACAGTCTCTCCTTTGGCATGATAAGCCAGCAGGTCCTTGACATTTAAAACGCCCACCACATTGTCGATGCTCTCTTCGATCACCGGTATACGGGTAAAACCCGATTCGGCAATGGCCTTCAAATCCAGAGGCTCGTCAGCTTCGATGACAAACATATCTGCCCTGGGGGTAAGGATTTCGGAAGCATTGGTGTCGTCAAATTCAAAGATATTGTGAATCAGCTCTTTTTCCCGCTCTTTAATCTCCCCCTCTTCTTCAACCACCTCCACAAACGTCATCAGCTCCTCTTCGGTGACAGAGGGGGTTTGTTTTATTTTACCTGTGATTTTTGGAATAAAATCGAGGAAAATAACGATCGGTTTGAAAAAGACGGAACACCAGTAAATCGGATAGATCACCGTGCGGGCGACGAGGACGCTGTTCCGCGTGGCGGTGGATTTGGGGATAACTTCTCCGAAGACCAAAATGAGAAAGGTCATCACACCGGTCACTGCGCCGATGGCGAAACTTTGCGCCGATCCAATGGAATGACTCTGAAAGATATCGATAGCCAAGCGGGTGGCAATGGCCGAGGCGGCCACATTGACCACATTGTTGCCGATGAGGATGGTGGACAACAGACGATGGGGATCATCCTTCATCTGCTTGATCAATGCGTTGGCTTTGCCCGGCATCTTGGCGAGATGACGGGCCTTGGTACGACTGATGGAAAACAGGGCGGTTTCGGAAGATGAAAAAAAACCTGATAATATCAATAGTATTATCAGAATAATAGCCTGGTTTAACATGTTGTGGTCTTTCCGGATGGTGGTGAAAAACAGAGCGACGACATGGTTTGGGGGTTGTCAACGGGCGCACGACTGAACCATGGGGCCGAATGAAAAATTTTAGTGAGGTGAACGTCGGATAAAAAAGGATCGTCCAAGACTTGCTTTTTCCTCCTGAGCAGGGCAACCCGCTCTTTGTGATCCGCGATGTTGACCCCTAATATAACAAAGGATTCTCGCTTTTCAAGCAAATAATGGAATTATGGCATCTTGCCTTGGAAATGAGTTGCGGGTGATGTTGCAACAGCGCCGGCAAATAGAGGCCATTAACACACATGCCATTTTCCCGGACTTCAGAACATATTCAATTATTAAAGATTTTTATATATAGCCCGATAAGATCATTGTTGGATGAAAATTCGAAT
>JBFFHG010000465.1:0-4065 GCA_041557055.1 Desulfosarcinaceae bacterium | reverse complement strand
GGCACCGATAAGGAGTATTGTCAACCAAACCGAAAAATCACTTAACTGATTCATTCTTTATCCTTTTCTGCTGTATTGTTTCCACGATAATCCCCATTGATATGCCGGTGACTGTGGCGACAATGATACCGCTATGAAAAGGCAAATTGGCGCCGGCCACCGCAACACCACCTGCGAAAACAGCTGCAACAACAGACGCGGCATCTTTCACAGAGGGCAGCAAAAGGGATAAGAATGTCAACGGAATGGCAAAATCAAGGGACCAGCTTTCCGGGACCTTCAACCCCAGCATGACGCCCATAACAGTCCCTATCTGCCATATGATCCAAACAGGCAGGCCGCATCCTATAAGATACCACCTTTTACTTAAGGTTTGATTGTCATTGCCAAATTTTATGATGGAAAGCGTATACGCCTGATCACTCAATAAAAATGCCAGAAAGCATTTCCAACGACGGTGTTCCGTGCTGAAATGCGGTGCTATTGAGGCACTATACATCATAAACCGCAAATTGATGACCAGCGCAGTACACAGCGTTACCAGCAACGGCGCGTTTTTACTGATCAATTCCGCAGCCGCCAACTGTGCGCTTCCCGCCAAGGCAATGAACGAGAATGTGATGGCGGCGACAGGATCAATTCCCACATTGACCATTGTTATGCCGGTAATTGATGCAAAGGGAAATACACCGACCAAAAAGGGCGTCACCGATTTTACTCCGGCTGCAAACGAAGTGCGTGATGCATCTGTCAACGCCGTTTTTATAAATGTGCTTTTGCGCGCATTGTCCATAGGAACCGTGCCCTTGTAATTGCATGATGAATGTTATCCGGTCTGTTCAACTCATAAAAAGGCCGCCATTTACATCCAATGTCGCTCCGGTAATATATTCAGATGCATCTTCAGATAGAAAGGTCACCGCATGGGCGATTTCTTCAGGATAAGCCAGTCGGCCGACCGGAATTTTACCCACCACCCGACGCCAACGCTCAGATCTCAGCACCGCTTCGGTTTCAACCCATCCCGGCGCCACAGCGTTGGCTGATATGTTGTGAGCCCCCAACTCCAAAGCCATTGATTTTGTGAGGCTGATGACACCGGCTTTCGCCGCCGCGTAATGCGCGATCCCCGGTGCAGGGCATTTCCCATCGCAAGAGCTGATATTGACTATCCTTCCATACTTCCGGGGAATCATGGCCAGCTTCGCAACTGCCTGGGTAACCAGCAAGGTCCCCTTTAGATTCACGTTGAAAACCTGGTCCCATTGCATTTCAGTTATTTCCATAATTGGTGCCGCCGGATAAACACCGGCGTTGTTAACCAATATATCGATGCGGCCAAAATGGTTTAACCCTTCATTTACCATTTTGTGACAATCACTGCTGCAGGTTACATCAGCCGATACCGCCAGGACCCGGCGTTTTTGGCTTCGAATTTCAGCGAAAACCGCATCATCAGGTGAGATATGCCGGGAAGTAATGATCAGATGGGCCCCCTCCCTGGCGAAAACGCGCGCGATGGCGCGGCCGATGCCTTTGCGCGCCCCGGTAACCAAAGCAATCTTGCCTTTTAAACGCATCCCAAGTTACCCTCCGAGAAAGGCCTTGCGGACTTTCTCGCTTTTCAGCATATCTTTGGAACTTCCCTCGGCAACAATTTGGCCGACTTCCAGGACATAGCACTTGTCGGAAATACTCAAAGCCTGTTTTGCATTTTGTTCCACCAAAAGGACTTTAACGCCCTGCTCGGCAATATCTTTGATGAGACAAAAAATTTCTTTGACAACCTTTGGCGCGAGTCCCATGGAGGGCTCATCGAGCAGCAAAAGTTCAGGATGAGACATCAACGCCCGACAAATGACCAGCATCTGCTGCTCACCGCCGGACAAAAGTCCGGCCGGCTGGTTCTTACGTTCCTTGAGGCGTGGAAATCTGTCGAAATGCGCGGCGATATCGGCTTTTACGGATTTTCCTTTACGAGTATAAGCCCCAAGCCGCAGATTTTCATAAACCGTTTGCTGAGGAAATACACGTCGCCCTTCCGGACACTGGGAAATTCCGACCCTGACTATTTTCTCGGGGGGCAGACCATTGATGCGCTGCCCCGAAAAAACGATCTCTCCGGCCGCCGGTTTCAACAACCCGGAGATTGTATTTAATAAGGTGCTTTTTCCGGCGCCATTGGCCCCCAGCAGCGTGGTCAATTGATTCTGTTCAACATTGAATGAAATATCTCGAAGTGCTGGAATACGACCATAATTAACACTTAACCCTTTTATGTCCAGAAGCATCTATTCATCCTCGTCTTCGCCCAAATAGGCTTCAATTACACAGGTGTCATTTTGAACGTACTGTGGATCACCTTCGCATATTTTTTCACCAAAGTTTAAAACCGCAACCCTGTCTGAAATACCCATTATCAGTTTCATATTGTGCTCGATAACAACAACCGCAGGACCTCTTTGTTGAATACCTTTTATCAGCGTCATCAATTCACAAGTTTCCTGAGGATTCATGCCTGCCGATGGTTCATCCAACAACAGGATTTTGGGTTCATTGGCCAGTGCGCGGGCGATTTCCACCTTGCGTTGTTTTCCATATGGAAGATTTTCCGCAAGAATATCCGCGTCCTGTTCAACACCTAAATAACGGAGGATTTCAAAGGCCTTCTCATATGCTATTTTCTCATTTTGTTTTTTTGACCGAGTGTTGAAAACAGTATGAAAAATATTGCAATTCAACTTGGTGTGCATGCCGGTAACCACATTGTCCATTACTGTCATAGCCCCGAACAACCGAATATTTTGAAACGTTCTTGACATCCCGGAGCTGCACATTCCATGAACCGGCCTGCCGGTCATGTCAACACTTTCCATGAAAAGACGTCCTGATGTTGGCGGATAATAGCCCGTGATAATATTGAACAAAGTGGTCTTTCCCGCTCCATTGGGGCCGATTATTCCAAGGACCTCATCGGCATGTATTTCCAAATCGATTCCTGTCAAAGCTTTAACACCACCGAAGTGCTTGGTTAGACTATCACATCGAAACAGAGTATCCATTTCTTACCGCCTGTTTTTTGTTCTTTGAAAAAAGCGACCAATTCCAATCATCTTTTCACCGATACCCTTTTTACCCATGATACCGTTTGGCGCGTAAATCATCATAACCACCATGATCATTCCCACGAAGAGCAATCTGTATTCGTACAATACTCTTGAAATCTCAGGCGCCACAACCAGAATCGCGGTGCCGATGATTGATCCGGGCAGGCTGCCCAAGCCACCTAAAATAGCAAACTGAAGTTGATAGATGGATTGATCCAAAGTATAGTTATAGGGAGATGCATACTGGGTGAAATGAACGAGGGCGGCACCTCCGATTCCAGTAAAAAAAGATGCAATGGAAAAATTAATCATTTTATAGTAGCTGACATTGATGCCATTGAAGGATGCGGCGATGGGGTCGTCGCGAACGGCACTGAAGGCGCGGCCGATCTTGGATTTTGTGATTCTATGAATCGCTACGTAGGAAATGATCAATAAAATAAAAGCAAAGTAAAACAACTCTGTATTTGAATCCAGGGAATAACCGAATGCATTGGGTGTTGGAACCATGCGAATACCCATTGCGCCGTTGGTTACCGGAATCCAATTCAACATCACCTGCCGGCAAATTTCCAGGAAGCCTATGGTGATAAGTGTCAAATAGTCAAAAGATGACTTCATGCAAATAAAGCCGAGAACCATTCCCACTATCGCAGCAAATATGCCGGCGCTTATAAACGACAATAAGAAAGGCATGTGCATTTTGGTTGTCATCAGGGCGGACCAGTAGGCACCAAGGCCCACAAAAGCGCCTCGGCCCATATCCAACTGACCACAAAAACCGACAACCAGATTGATGGACATGGCGACGATGGAATAAAGCATCACCATAATAACAACACGCAGGTAGTAATCATTGGTGACAATCCACGGTATGACCAAGGCTGATAAAATGAATATGTATTTCAATTTCGAAACGCTTCGCTTATTCATAACCTAATATCCGTTGCATTAAGTG
>JBFFHG010000464.1:0-4066 GCA_041557055.1 Desulfosarcinaceae bacterium | reverse complement strand
CCCTGGGCGAGGATCATCAAAGCCCGGTGCCGGGATTGGTTCACCGCTATCCGGATCGTGTCCTGTTTCTGACCCTGGACTTCTGTTCCACCTATTGCCGCTACTGCACCCGTTCCCGGGTGGTGGGGCACGGCCGCCTGTTTTTCAACCGCCGGCGGCTGGAGCAGGCGCTGGAGTATATTCGGCGCACACCCACGGTTCGGGACGTGCTGCTTTCCGGTGGTGATCCGCTGACACTGAGCGATTCCCGGCTGGATTGGCTTTTGACCCGTCTGCGGCAGATCAAGCATGTGGAGATTATCCGTATCGGCACCAAGGTCCCGGCGGTTCTTCCCCAACGGATTACGCCTCAACTGGTGCGGATGCTGAAGCGTCATCATCCCCTGTGGATGAGCCTGCATTTTACCCATCCGGACGAGTGCACCCCCGAGGCGTTCCGCGCCTGTCAGCGGTTGGCCGATGGCGGGATTCCCCTGGGATCGCAGACGGTGCTGCTCAACCGGATCAACGATTCGGTGGAGACCATGGGCGCTCTGATGCATAATTTACTTCGCATGCGGGTGCGGCCCTATTATCTTTACCAGTGCGATCCCATCTCCGGCTCGTCCCATTTCCGGACGCCGGTTGAAAAAGGCCTGGAAATTATTCAGGGGCTGCGGGGATTTACCAGCGGATATGCCGTGCCGACCTATGTTATCGACGCCCCTGGCGGCGGCGGCAAGATTCCCCTGATGCCCAATTACTGCCAGGGGCGTGACGGGTGCGATTTGGTGCTGCGCAACTATGAAGGCAAAACCTATCGTTATCCGGACTTGGTTTAGAAGTGCAAGGTGTCTATAGCAGATTAGGCCCCCGGTAGCGGCGGGCTTCTTGACTGAACAGGGCATGGCCGGTGTCAGGCGGCCGCAAGCTGTCCAATGGCACTGCATGCTCTGCAATGAGATCCTTTGGGAGGCGAAAACCAATGAAAATCGGCTTGACTTATGACCTGCGTTCCGAATATCTGGCGGCCGGGTATGGTGAGAAAGAGACGGCCGAGTTCGACCGCGACGACACCATCGCCGCCCTGGAAAAGACCCTGACCGGGTTGGGGCATCAAACCGAGCGCATCGGCCATGCCCGCAGCCTGATCGCCCGGCTGGCCGCCGGAGACCGCTGGGAACTGGTTTTCAACATTGCCGAAGGGATGCAAGGTATCGGCCGGGAAGCCCAGGTGCCGGCCATTCTGGATCTCTACGGCATCCCTTATACTTTTTCCGATCCGCTGGTGATGGCCCTGACCCTGCACAAAGGCATGACCAAGCATGTGCTGCGGGACGCCGGGATCCCCACCTCGAATTTCGTGGTGGTGGCCGAGCCGGAGGATGTGCAGAAGGTGACTTTTGAGCCACCCTATTTCATCAAACCGGTGGCCGAGGGCACGGGCAAGGGGGTGACCCCCGACTCCATCGTGCGCCAGCGCAAGGAACTGGCCGCCGCGTGCCGCAACCTGATGGCCGCCTTTCGCCAGCCCGTGCTGGTGGAACCCTTTTTGTCGGGCCGGGAGTTTACCGTCGGGATTGTGGGCACGGGCAGCAGCGCGCGCGTGCTGGGCACCATGGAGGTGCTGCTGCTGGATAAGGCCGAGGCCGAGGTCTACTCTTACACCAACAAGGAACGCTGCGAGGAGTTGGTGGTCTACCGCCGGGTGGATGCTGCCGCCGATCCCGTGGTGCAACAGGCTGAAACCATTGTTCTGGACGCCTGGCGGGTTTTGGGCTGCCGTGACGGCGGGCGCGCCGATGTGCGTTGCGATTTTGGCGGCGCTCCCCAGTTCATGGAGGTCAATCCCCTGGCCGGTCTGCATCCCGAGCATTCGGATCTGCCCATTTTGTGCACCAAACTGGGGATATCCTATGCCCTGTTGATCGATTGGATCGTCCAATCCGCCCAAAAACGCATCCGCCGCAGCACAACCCCGGAAAGGAGCTTCACCCATGCGCATCGCCGTCGTTCATAATGCTTTGCAGGCTGACAGCGCACCGGACCAGCAGGATGTGCTGGTCCAGGCCGATGCCGTTACCGACACCCTGCGTGAGCTGGGGCACAAACCCGTCCGCCTGACCTGCGGCCTGAATTTATCCCGCGTCCGGAGCGAATTGCGTTCTATCGATCCCCAAATGGTTTTCAACCTGGTGGAGTCCCTGGACGGCACCGGCCGACTGATCCATCTGTTCCCGTCCCTGCTGGACGCCATGGCGCTGCCCTGCACCGGGGCCTGTGCCGAAGCGCTTTTGCTCACCTCCAACAAACTGCTGGCCAAAGGGATGCTCGACAGCGCCGGGCTGCCCACGCCGGCCTGGGTTGCCCACCGCCGTGCCTGCGGCCCGGGATTTTTCCGCCGCCCCAGGGAGAACCCCAAACGCTGGATCATCAAGTCCGTCTGGGAGCACGCCTCCATCGGCTTGGATGCTGAAGCGATTGTTGAAACCTCATCCGGGCATCTGATGGAGACCCTGATGGAGGAGCGGGCGCCCCGGATGGGCGGCGCTTGTTTTGCGGAAGCCTTTATCGATGGCCGGGAGTTCAACCTCTCCTTGCTCGATGGTCCCGACGGCCCCCAGGTGTTGCCGCCCGCGGAGATTGTTTTTGAGGGATTTGGCGTTGATCAGGCCCGCATTGTGGATTACAAGGCCAAGTGGGACGATGGTTCCTATGCCTACCACCACACCCCGCGCCGGTTTGAGTTCGAACCCGCGGATGACGGCCTGCTGGAACAGTTGAGAACCCTGGCCCTGGAGTGCTGGCACCTTTTCGGCTTGCGGGGTTATGCCCGGGTGGACTTCCGCGTGGATCGCAATGGGCGGCCCTGGATTCTGGAGATCAACGCCAATCCCTGCCTGTCGCCGGATGCCGGTTTCGCCGCCGCCGTTCACCAGGCGGGATTGGCTTCGGCCCAAGCCATTGGGCGAATAGTGGGCGGCGGGAGCACATATCCTGTCGTTGCATAAAAACCATAGGGTATAATATCCAATATCAAATGAAGGTGTTGGAAGCACTTCATATGCACAACCACGAAATGGCCATCAATGCTCAAAATACGCAGAATTTACGATGATGTTTTGCCCGTCAATCGGGAGACTCTGAAGCAGGTGCAGCAGATTCTGCGCACCCGCTTTTCCGAAGCCCCCTCCGAAGAGATCGACCAGATCGGCGAGAAGCTTCGTAACCCCTTTAAACAGCGTTTTCGCACCATTTTGCTGGTGGCCGAAAATATGCGCCGCCGGGTACAGGGGTTTGCCATGCTGTTGCATGAACCCCTTATCGGGTTTTGCTTTCTGGACTGGATCGCCACCGCCAAAGGCACTGCCGGGGCCACCGGCGGCGGGCTGGGCAGTGCGCTGTACGACAGCGTGCGGGCCGAGGCCGTGGCCTTCAATGCCCAGGGCCTGTTTTTCGAGTGTCTGCCCGACGATCTGCAGGCCTGCAACGACAGTCGTATCATTAAACAAAATCGCTCCCGGCTGCGTTTTTATGAGCGCTATGGGGCCCGGCCCGTTGTGGGCACCGGTTATGAGATGCCGGTCAAGCCCGAAGACACATGTATGCCCCATCTGGTTTTTGACAGTCTGGACCGCACGCCCCACCTGCGGCCGCAATTCGCCCGCAAGGTGGTGCGCGCCATCCTGGAACGCAAATATGCCGATTACTGCCCGCCGCGCTACGTGGAAAAGGTGGTGGCCTCCTTCCGGGCCGACCCCATCCAACTGCGGCCCTTTCGCTACGTCAAGCCCGAAGCGGTGCGCACGGCCATAGAGAGCCGCTCCCTGGAGCAGATCGCCCTGGTGGTCAATGCCGAGCATGAGATTCATCACATCCATGATCGCGGCTATGTGGAGGCCCCTGTGCGCGTCCGCACCATCCTGGACGCGGTGCTGCCCGGCGGCCTTTTTGCCCGGAGCAAGCCGCGCGCCTTTGCCGATAAACACCTCACCGCGGTGCATGACAGCGATCTGGTCAACTACCTGCGCCGGGCCTGTGAAGAGATGCCCGAGGGCAAATCCCTCTATCCCTATATCTTCCCCCT
>JBFFHG010000463.1:0-4080 GCA_041557055.1 Desulfosarcinaceae bacterium | reverse complement strand
TTGAGCAGCACGGGCCGGGTCTTCTGCCTGGTCGCGACCCCGGAAGAGATTTTTGAACGGGTTTCAAAGGATAGGGGCACGGATCGGCCCCTGCTGGCTGTGCCGGACCCGATGGAGCGCATCGTCGAGTTGATGCAGCAGCGCCAGGAAGAATACGGACGGTTTCAGCAGATGGTGACATCAAAAAAAACACCGGACGCGATCACCAAAAACTTGATCGGTATTTTTCATGCCAATCCGGACCTGCGCGTGCCGATCACCGCCTCCGGGGCCCGGTACGAGTTTATTGTGGGCGGCGGGCTCCTGCCTTTTGTCACCCATTTGGCGGGCATTGGCGGGCCGGTGGCGATCATTACCGACACCAACGTCGGGCCCCGGTACGTTGACAGTTGCGGTCCGGTCGATGCGGTTATTGAAATCGCTCCCGGACAGCGGAACAAGACCCTGGCCACGGCTCAGTCCATCTGCGAACAACTGGTAGAGAAGGGTTTCGACCGGAGCGGCACCATCGTCGGCCTTGGCGGCTCCGTCATCACAGGGCTTGCCGGATTTGTGTCCGCAACCTACATGCGCGGGGTGGCGTGTGTCCATTGCCCCACCACCCTGCTGGCCATGATCGATACCTCAATCGGCGGCAAGGCCGGCATCAACCTGCCCCAGGGTAAAAATCTCATCGGCGTGTTTAAGCAGCCCAAAGCCGTGGTCGCAGACGTGGCGACCCTTTTGAGCCTCTCCCCCAGAGCGTTCGCGTGCGGAATGGCGGAGGTCGTCAAACACGGCCTGGTCGCCGGAGGGGAGTTGTTCCGCAAGATCAGGAACGGGAACTGGAAACGGGAGACCTGGTCCTTTCAACCGCCCCTTGCCGTGCTGCAGGACCTGGTGGCCCAGGCCATTCAGGTCAAAATCCAGATTGTCCAGGAGGACCCCTTTGAGCAGGGGCGCCGCTCTGTTTTGAATCTGGGGCACACTTTTGCCCATGCCATCGAGCAGGTCAGCGATCATACGATCCACCATGGAGAAGCCGTGGCCATGGGGCTGGTGGCCGCCGCCAATCTTTCCGCCCGTCTGGGGCATTGCCCTGCGGCCATGCAAAATCAAATCGAGTCGGTGCTCAAGGATGCCGCCCTGCCGTGCAGGATCCCGGCGGCGGCGGCCCCGGAACTTGTTTTAAAAGCCATCCGGCGGGATAAGAAGAAAAGGGCGGGACGTCTGCGCTTTATTCTAATACGCGCCGCCGGAGACGTTTTTGTTGCCGATGACGTTCCCGCCGCAGCGGTTTCAGAGACACTGGCCGCGTTGACCATCCGAGACAATTCATTGGATTGAACATCATCCAGACGGCCTGAAATGCAACGATAGGGTTCGCCCTTAAGGATAAAGCACGGCCATGGCCTGCCGAAGCTTTCCAATGGGAATTTGCCCCGGGGCGGATGTGTTTTTGCCGATCGCAAAGGTGATATCGGAACCGAAAAGGCCGCCGGCAAGGCGTGTAACAGCCCCCTGGGCTCCCATGGCGATCGTCACCATGGGGATTTGAAGCTTTTCGGTTCTGGCCTTTAAGGTGGCGTTCAAAAGCACCAGAACATCTTTCTGGTTTTTGGGCATGACCGCTGCTTTGGCGATGTGGGCGCCCAACTCCTGGGCGCGAACCAACCGGCCCACGATAAAATCCTCATCAGGGGTTTTCTCAAAGTCGTGAAAGGAGAGAATGACCTTGACGCCATGCCGCTCGGAGGTGTTGAGGATGGCCTCGATAAAAGCCGCATCGTTACACAATTCAATGTCGACCATATCCGGGAGGCCGGTTCGGATGGACGCCGTCATCAACTCCAGCCGCTTTTCCCGGGAGATTTTGCGTATGCCGCCCTCCATATCGATCCGGCAGGTGAAGATCAATGGAACGGATGCGGTGGCGGCCCGAAGGTCTGCAAGGGCCTGGAGGCTCTCTTCGATAACTTCGGCATTATCAAAACCGTCGATCCGCCACTCCAGAAGATCCGGTGCGAGCGCCATCAGCTCCTTTGCCTGGCCCGTGAGGTCCGCCCTCTGCCTGGCGACCAGGGGCAGGCAGATCAGGGGAGCGGCCCCGCCGATTGTTTTTTCTTTGATATGGACCGTTCGTTTGCATTGAAGTCTCATTTCATGCTCCTGTGGCTTGTATCCGGCATTCCGTCCATATCAAAAAACACTATCCATAGCCATGGGAAAGGCCCCGCGATTTCACAGAATTCGGAATTTTATTCAATTTCCAACGAATCATCCAAGGCCGGCTGATCATAACGGTTCTCTTCGTTCCAGTCATCCGCCAATGTCAAATCTCACACAGGCGGCATAAGATGGTCAATGAGCACCAGCCACAGACTGAAAGTGCCTGCCGAGAACAGGGTGCCGGCGGAGATGGCGGCTGCGGAAAATTCAGCGTCCGCGTTCATCTGCTTGGACATGACATAAGCCACAGTGGCAGTGGGGCATGCCATAAGAATCAAACCCGGCAGACAATCCGCCGCCGTCATGCCGAAATAGGCATAGAGCAAGAGACCGGTTCCCGGCAGGATCACCAGTTTGATGAACACCGCGCCCATGGCCGAACGGAAATGCCGCCGTATGCCGGCTATGGAGAGAGACGCCCCGATTAAAAGCAACGCCAATGGCGGCGCCAGTCCGCCCAGCATGTCCAGGCTGCGCTGCACCATCTGGGGGATGGGGATTCGAAGGACGGAAAACAGGATGCCGGCCATGGCCGAGAGGATGACCGGATTGCCGAACAGCTTGCCCATGATATCATTTAAGCCGACCTGTGAATCCCCGCCTTTGGCAGCCTGGGTTTGCAGGAAAAAAACCGAGAGGACGTTTTGCAGGATCATCAGAAAACCGGCAATGATACTGGCCTGCACCAGCCCTTTGTCCCCTAAAAGATAAAGGGCGACAGGCAGCCCGATATACCCCAGGTTCCCGTGTCCGGCGCTCTGAATGAAGGACCCGGCCCGGGCGCCGGGCATCCGCAGGTGCCGGCTGACGACCCAGGCGATGGCGTAGGCCATGGCGGCCGAGCCCAGGGTGATGAAGAGTCCAATGCCGCTGAAATGATGGCTGATGGAACCCTTGGAAATGGAGCTGAAAATCATGGCCGGTATGGCCAGATAGTAGGCCAGGCGATTGGCCGGAGAGAGGCATTCCGGCGGGAAAAAGCCTTTTTTGCGCGTGGCCCATCCAATGGCAATGACGATGAATATGGGGATGATGGTCGTAATGATCTGCATGGACGAAAGATGCTCCTTGAATCTCTGATTACAAACGATGTGCCCTTTTACCCAAACCCGGCAGCGGACGCATAACATTTTCACTGCTTCAAGGGCAAGGCCGCTTCCATGGGGGTTGGGGCGCAATGGAACGTGAAACCCGGTTACCCCTATCGTTGCATAAAAAAGATGGCTGCAAGCCATCTCAAAAAAGTCTTTTGGCCCAATATGTTTTACCATGGTATCGAGCTGCTCTTCGATCAACGCCCAATTATTCGCCACCGTATTTTCCACTGATAAAAGTTGCCCTTTGCAGCCGGTTGGGTTTATGCTTGACTTGATATTTTCAGTCCTTATTCAAGCGATACACGATTATTGCTTTCTGAATGCGTTGGTTCCTGCGGGTCCGCCTTTTGTGCAGGGCTGTTTGCCGCGCTTTAAGTTCATCCGGCATTGATTTTTGCCTGCGCGGCCGCTGTTTTCACTCAAGGTTTTAATCGGGGGGGCGCGTTGCTTTGAATCCGCCCCAACGATCCACAATGGACAAAACCCGCTGCAAAAGGAGGAAAAAGATGAAAAAGGCAATGCTTGTCCGGGCCCTGTGCGCGCTGGCCGTGATGGCCGGGGCATCTGCGGTTGAGGCGGCTCAGCCCATGGTGGATGCCGGAGATTATCACACAGTGGGCCTGAAAAACGACGGCACGGTGGTGGGCGTGGGACGCAACAGTTATAGTCAACTCAATGTGGGCGACTGGACGGAGATCACCCAGATGGCTGCTGGATGGTTTCACACAGCGGGCCTTAAACGCGACGGCACGGTGGTGGCCGTGGGACACAACAG
>JBFFHG010000462.1:0-4085 GCA_041557055.1 Desulfosarcinaceae bacterium | reverse complement strand
TTTGCCAGATTGGTGTAAGGCACCGGCCACATCGGCTTCAGCTTGATTGCCTGATTCAGGGTCTTATATGCCTCGACAAAATTCTTTTGCGCCATATGAACCACCCCCAAAAGGTTATGGACAAAAGCCTTCTGCGGGTGTTGCGCCAGCCGCCGGAGACAGACAGCCACCGCCGCATCCGAACGGCCCTGGTCCAAGTAGCCCTTGACCAGGCCGGTCAGCAATTGGTTCGAGTCAGGATTTTCGGCCGCGGCCTTTTCCAACACGTCAACCGCCGCATCCGGTTTGCCCTGCTGCCGGTAAAGGCGGCTGCGCATAAGATACCCCAGGGCCTCGCGGGGCGCGCGCTCACAAATTTTCTGATAGTATGTCTCGGCCTTGGCCGGTTGGCCGGCAGCCGCCCACAGATCCCCCAAGTCTGCGTAAACCTGAAGATCGTCGGGGTCTAAGGCCGCAATCCGTTTAAGTTGAACTTCTGCCGCCGTCGTATCCTTTTGGGAAGCATACACCCTGGCCAAAGCACGGTGCACCGACCTGGCTCCCGGCAGCGCGGCGGCGGCATTGCGCAATGTGTCTATCGCCAATTCCACCTGACCGTTCAACAGGTGCGCTTCGGCCAACCTCAAATGGCCCTCCGTGAACTCGGGCCGTTCGTTCACCACCGTGCGAAATTCGGTCACCGCTTCGCCGGCCTGCTTGCGCAGCATATGCAGCCGCCCTTTGATGTAGTGGGCATCCATATTACGAGCACTGGCTGCCAGTACCTCATCCGCCAAAGCCTCGGCCGCCGCCGCTTCGCCTTGAAACAGCCTGGCCTTGGCCAGCAAATTTTTGGTCTGCAACATCTCCGGACTGTTCGCATCCTTGTTGATTGCCAGACAAGCGTTCAGAGTGGCAACAGCCTCTTCGGGCCGATAGCGGCGCATAAACACCTCGCTGAGGGCAAACCGCAACTGAAAGCTATCAGGCACCAATTTCAGCCCCTCCCGAAGCACTTGCTCGGCAGCCTGGTCCTTGCCGCGGTCCAGGTAAAAACGCACCACCTCAAGGCGGGTGGAGACGTTGTCCGGATCTTCGGCAAACATAGTCTCGAATATCCCCATGGCTTTGGCCGGGGCATCGTCCTGCCACAACAGCGCAGCCAGCGTGAACTTGTGGCCCATCTGCTGCGGCTCCAGCTCAACAACCCGCTTCATGGCCGTCTCCGCAGCTTCCGATTGTCCGGTCTGGGCGCAAACCTTGGCCAACATGGCATAAAGCTTAGCCGATTCAGGATTGGCCGCCACCCCTTTTTGCAACCAAGTCCGCGCTTCGGCCAGATTCTTCCGTCGCGCCGCGGTCAACGCCAACAGTGAATAAAGATCGGGCTCATGCTGTCCCCGCTCCAACAAACCGGTCAATAGCTGCCGGGCCTCGCCGATCTTCTGTTGATCCAACAGCGCCGCCGCTTTCAGCGTGGCGGCCGCCACATTGTCCGGTTCAGCCGCCAGCACCAGTTGCGCCTTTTCAAGGGCTTTGTCCGACGCCCTGGCCCCCACAAGCAACTTGCCCAAAGCCACTTGCGCCGCCAACAAATCCGGATTTAGATCTACGGCCTTGCCGAAATACCCGAACGCCTTTTGGAAATTCCCCGCATTGACCTCCACCAACCCCAGGTGGTAATAGCCCGGTGCAAACTTCGAATCGAGTTGAACGGCATTCTTCAACTCCAACCGTGCCCGCACCAGATCCCCTTGAGCAAAAAACGCTTTGCCCCGATCGAAAAATTCTGACCGCTTCTCTTCCCGGCTGCTGCAAGCAACTGCAACAACCACCACTGCCGTGATGAAAACCAAGATAGCAAATCGACGAATCCCATTCATAAAAATACTCCTTAAACCGCCCCTTTGCGCTGCATGACCACAAACACCGTCTTGGCCAAAATCTTAAGATCATGGGAAAACCGCCAATGTTCCAAATACTGGCAGTCCATCGCCACCACCTGATCGAAATCATTGATCCTGTTGCGTCCCGAAACCTGCCACAACCCGGTGATACCCGGCTTGGCCGCAATACGTTTGAGATGTTCGGGCTGATAAGCCTCTACCTCGTCCAAAGTCGGCGGCCGGGTGCCCACCAGGCTCATCTCGCCTTTGAGCACGTTGATAAACTGCGGAACCTCGTCCAGGGATGTCTTGCGCAGCCATTGCCCCACCCGGGTGATGCGCGGGTCCGATTTGAGCTTAAACATGGCGCCGTTCATCTCATTGCGGACCATCAGTTATTGTTTGCGCGCCTCGGCATCCTGATACATGGATCGAAATTTATAAAGATAAAACACCCGGCCGTGACAGCCCATGCGCTTTTGTTTAAAAAGCACCGGCCCGGAAGAGTCCAGTTTAATGGCGACCGCCACAAATGGATAGATAAACGCCAAAAACAAAGTGCCAAACACGCCGCCGATCAGGTCTAAAATCCGCTTGTACAGCAAACCGGTGGCATTGAAATTATCCGTGCGCAGGGTTAAAAAAGGAAGCCCCTGACAGGTTTCCATTGTCAAATCCTGTCTCTGATGGTTCCACAGCGCCGGCAAAATGCGAACGGAGATACCCATCTTGCGGCATATCTCCAGATATCTTCCCAAATCCAGGGAGCGGTCGCCGGACATGGCAAACACCACCTCATCCACCGCTTGCTGGCGCAGCACATATAGAAACTCGTCCAAACTGCCCAGCGCGTTCGATGCACAAGCGCCTTGCCTTTGCGTGGCGAAACGGCCGATGATCTCATGGCCGTAACTGATCTGAATATCCAGCACATCAGACACCATTCGGCAACGCTGCACATCACCCACCACCAGAATACGGCGGGTGTTGAACCCCTTCTTGGAGAGATGTTTCAAATAGATCTCGAATAAAATACGGCAAGCGGTAATCAGCCCCAAACTGAACAAGGCGAAGGACAAAAGAAATCCCCGTGAGTAACTCAGGTCTCGGTAGAAAAACACGGCGGTGGACAAAAACGCGAAGTCAAAGAAAATCGCTATAAAGATAGCCTTGATCAACTTCCAAAAGGACGGCTTGCTCGCATCCCCGTATAACCCGAGTTTGCTCATCACATAGTTGTTGATAAACATCACCAACATAACCGAAGCCGTAAACACGGCCGTTTCCATGCCCCATCGCCAATCTGCCTGATAGAGCTTTAAATAATAAGCGCCATAGGCAGCCGCGATGATGCACACCGCATCCACTGTCATCAACGCCATGTTGATCACAAATACTTGTTGCTGAAACATAAGGGTAGATTAAAGTAAAATTAAAGGTGAAAGAAATAAAATTGAGGGTTGCCCCCCTTACCACGCGGCCTTTAACCCGGCACGTAATCAGGCAAAATTTTCCATAACGGGACCATAAACTCACCCAAAATATCATAAGCCTCATCAACAGACTGCCCCGAAAGCAAACCTATTTCCATCCTGACCAGTGCCCCATCGGTGCGCTGCCGCGTAAAAGCATCCAGCACCAGGTAAAACTTATTGGCCCACGGGCTGGTGATAACGCGTCCCCGCTGATAAAAAAAATATGCGCCGAGAACACGATATTCTCCTTTTTTCCAAACCATCGTCATTACAGGAACAAATTTATTATGACCCACTTTCACGGATCTCTCCGCGACCATCGACAAATCCCATCCACTGCCCAACATACAAGATTGAGGTGCATGGGCCGTATGACGAGTCGCCTGGTATTCGTAATAGGGAATGAGAAGCTGAATTGTGTTTTTGTCCCCCTGTCGCTGATACGAGGCGCTGACATAATCATCCGACCACAGTGCCTTAAGGATCTCGTCAGACAGGTAATCCCGCTTTGCAGACCATTTTCCGACCTGCATGGGAAAGGAGTCAAATGGCGTGCGCGCCGGCAAATTCCTGACTTTAGGCAAGGTCTGCAATGCCCACCCGCTTGCGGCAAACACCAGGCACAGGGTAATGGAGATAACAACCGGCAGATAAGGTGTCGTCAATCGTCCCCCGCTATCGGTCTTGATTTTACCTGGTTCGATTGAACCTATTTTTTTCAACAATAGCGACAGTCCGAAAAGAA
>JBFFHG010000461.1:0-4088 GCA_041557055.1 Desulfosarcinaceae bacterium | reverse complement strand
TGTTTTATCTTGTCATAGTTCTTTGGCTTCTTTTCCCGAAAATCTCGTTCATCTACAAAACCAAGTCCCCTGCTGTTTTTCAGGTAATACTGGATGCAAATCGAGGCATCGAAAACATGCACATGATTGGGGTGTAAACTGGCCATCCTGATCGAAGGATCAACGCTTTTGATCGCCGCCGCGCTCATCTCGCGTTCTCGTAAAATAGACTGCATGCGCGATTCCGATACTTGCCCTTGCTTGATGACGCCATTGTCGATGGCAATGGAAAGCGCCTTTGATACAGGCATGATCGGTCCTTTCACTTGTCTGGCTGTGGTTTGTATCAATGCGCTCACAAATCGGATCTGCTCTTCATTTAGCTCGCATGCACCGGCGTCGCGCCGCTTTTTGCGGCCACTGCAATACCCGTGTTTTCTTGCGATGCGGTACAATGTCGCCTGGCTCTTGCCCGTCAATGTCTGGTACTCGGTCATAATCTTATCCTTTTCGCCGTTGACTGCTGCCTGCAGGCGCTGCACCATCTCTTGGACCCATTGCATCATTCAACCTCCTGGAAGGCGGTGATTATAAACCGCTATTTTGATTTATGTGGTCGCAGAGCCCATCCGGTCTGGTGCATTTGCCGAACTCGCCGGGGATCTTAACCCCTTTGGCGGGATTGTTGCGCGCCTTGTGCCATTGGCAGTCTTGGCAGGTGACGCCGGTCTCTTCCCGCTTGCCGCCATTCTCTGGTTTCTGGCAATCTTCTTCCGGGTGCAAATGGGGCGGAATCCAGGCGTCATCAAATTCCATATCACCATATAGTTCCGAAGCCGTATCAAAAGCAGCCGTAATAACCCGCTTGAAATAGCTCAGGGTCGTCATAAACGCCGCCTTCATGCGCGCCGTGGCGTCATCCGGCACCGTGTTGGGATAATCCGTGTCAAAGTCCATCAAAAAGCCGTCAATGGTGACGCGTGCATTTTCCATTTTCTGAATGAACGCCTCCTCGCCGGGTGTATACCCGCGCTCCTCGGCCTTGGCCTCAAGTTTGGCCAGCGTCTTTTCCAGTTTTTTGACCTGGCCGTCCTTGCTTTTGAGCTGCCGCGCCTTGACCTTGGCCTCTGTGCGGGCCTCTTCCGCCTCTTTTTCCTTGGCCGCTTTCAATGCATCGATGGCCGCCTCGATCTCGTCTTTGTTTTCCGGTGTGAGGGGGATGCGCTGGTTGTCAATAACAAGCACGCCATCTTCAATTTGGGCGGATTCCCGCCCAATCGAACGACCTAACAACCTGATTTTATTGAATGGCATACCTGCAATTTGGGCGAAATCCGCCCAAAACTTATCGACGAGAGGGCGGATGTCGGCGATTCTTTCATCGATTGTGCGTTTTGGTTCACCGATCACCTCTTCGCAAAATCGCGCCCATGTCATGCCGCCTTTTTTATATTCTTTTGAATCGCGTAAACGAAGCAGAACAACTGATTTAAGAACCTCATTATGCGCCTGGTCGTACTCGATCTTTTTGAGCACGCCCATTGCCTGCGATTCAACCCGGATCGCCTCGATCTCTTCCCGAAGCTTTGTCATCTCCATATCGGCATCCTCACGAGCTGTTTTGTAAATCTCGTCAGCCGCCTCAATCTCCGCCTTACCCATTGACCGCCTCCATTAAATGATAGATTGCGTTTTCAATTAACTCGTCGGCATTGACAATTGTCATAACCATCCCAAAATCGCTGTCTGATAGATTGATGCCGGACTCGGTCATGATTTCGGTCCGGATGGTTGTCTTTGATAAATTGCCCCTTAAACCGTCTCGCGCCATTGCCAACACCGGCTGCCACTTATCCTGTCCGAAGCGCGCGGCAAGCCTGACACAGGCCTTGATTTTTGCGTCCGAAAGGCTGCCGGAACTGAACAAACTGTAATCCGGGGTCATATTTCTTCTCCTTCAAGTGCGGCCAAATCATCTGCAATCCTCTGTCTTTCAGCCTCTTTTCTGGCCTTGGTTTTTGCCCAAAACATCGCCATGCCCATACCCAATTCATAGGCGTCGCCGATCTTGCGCACCATGCCGCAGTCATCCAGTGTTGCCAGATAGCCCATCGTCGTGCCGTATGGCATTCGCAGGGCGTCTGCCACGGCCTTGCCTGAAACCGGGTCGCGTTGCTCGGCAAGAAAACGCAGCATCTCAATGGTGGTCCCCGCCGAATTGTTTCGCCTATAGGTACTCATGACGCCCCCTATCCCAACACCCCGTATGCGGTAACGGCCCAAAAGTATCCGACCGCAATGCCAATGCCCACCAGCAGCAAGGTCGCCGCTGCCCGTTGCACAAACCGCTCGCTGAAATCCTTTTCTTCCACAACCTTCAACACTCTGCGTCCCATCATCTTCTCCTTTCGGATAATATGGATTTTTAATTTATTTCCGGCCAAGCTCACGCTTTAGTTTGCGCATCTCGGCCAGGTTCTCTTCAAGTTTGCCCAGGGTCATCTGGCGCAGATCGGAACCCGTGGCCACTTTGGCCCCCTCATAGCCCACGATCGTCTCGGCCGGATAAAGACGCCCGGTGATATTGTGGATCGCCACCAGCAGATAGGCCGGCATGGGGTACTCGGTGGGTTTGGAAAGATAGTTGTTGATCATATGGATCTTCATCGGGTTGCGGCAGGTCGGCGGATCGGCCTGGGTGCCGGCCTCGCTGCGCCCGAAAAATGCGTTGATGGCATCCACCAGTTGCTCGCGCGATCCGCCCCATTCACGCACTGCCCGCTTGGCCGCCGCCGCGATCTCCACGCACACCTCGAACTCGTTTTCAAAATCCAGCGCCGGAGATCCCTGCTCGATGGCGTCCTGGATCTGCTCGCGCGCCTCAATGTAACGGTCCACCTGCTCGCTGAAATCAAAGTCGAACTGCTGCTGCCTGGGGTCTATTTTTTCCTTGCGTCTAGACATTGCCAAACCTCGGGTCGTCATTTAGGCTGCATCCAAAAAAATCAGAGGAGGTATTCACATGTTTAAATCGCTGACCATTCAATGTTGCTGTGACAAACAGTATCGCATCGCAGCCGGGAACTTTTCCGATGCCTGCCAAAACGGTTACCCGTGCTTGTGCCGGTCCGGAAACGATTACCCACCCAACAAGCTTTTCTGGATTGCGGCGCAACTTTATGGAAAATGGAAGGAACTGCCCGGCCATGGCGTCATCATCACCGAGGTCGTTTTGGACGATATTGATCGTTATACCGACCCGCATATCTCTTCGTTCAGTTTTCGGTCTAAGGGCCGAAAACAGATCGTTAAGGCCGCCTTCGTTCGCCCGAGCTGCCAGAATATCGGTAGCGCCGCAAAGATTACGATTCATGCCGACGGCGCCTCCTGGCAAAATCCGGACGAATATAAGCATAAGCGTCCAAAAGAATGGACAGAGATAAACGATTTCCTATGGATGATAGCCACTTGGAATTTGGAAGTGTGTCATTGCCGCTATCGTGAGGCAGGATTTTCGATTGGGTCAGCCGATCTCTATTCCGTTGTAAAAACGATAGATTAGGTGCCAGATAAAGATAATAAAGACCGTCGTCTTCAGCGGTCCACCCATAACGGATCGAACCCGGCATATCCCTGAATTCGATTTCGATACCGGTCGCCTTCAACACGGCGTTTGTTTCTATCGGAGTCAGATTTTTTGGGCACAGAATGTTAATTGGTAAAATGGTGCCCATCCCGTCAGGATATGAGACAAACCCTTCGGCGCGCGCGTTGAGCGCCATGTATGTGCGGATATTGCGATTAAGGGCCGAGATTGAGTACTGAAAATCAAGCTGTATGCTCTCGCAATCGGCCAGGAGCCTTTTTAGAATGCCGTTAAGATTCTGGCTTTTTTGGTTGGACATAACAAACTCCTTGATTTATAAAGACATAAAGAATTAAAGTTTATTTTCACCCATGGCTTTGGAGGTCCGGCGCAGCTTGGGGCCAAGATAATATTCAGGAAACACGTGCTCTTTGGGCTTGCCGATAAGATTCGCCACCAATGCCATGGTGGGGTCTGAAACGATGCTTTTGTTGATGACTTTGGAGACGGTCATCTCTGTTAC
>JBFFHG010000460.1:0-4094 GCA_041557055.1 Desulfosarcinaceae bacterium | reverse complement strand
GGGGGGCAGCATTCCCTACCGGGAGAATAACTGCCCCAGCCTGGAACCGCCGCCGTTGTCTGCATTCGACTCGTTGCTGGCCGGCAGCGGCGATGAAGCTTTCAAACTGCTTGAAGATAACCGGGTTCATCTGATTATTTCGGATCAGCGTATGCCTCAAATGAGCGGCACTGAGTTCCTGGCCGCCGTCAAAGAGAAATTCCCTGATGTGTTGCGGGTTATTTTGACAGGGTACACCGATGTGGATTCCATTACCGAATCCATTAACAAAGGTCATATCTATAAGTTCTTTCTGAAACCCTGGAACGACCACAACCTCAAACTTGAAATCCGTCAGGCCCTGGATCAATACGACCTGATAAAAGCCAACAAATATCTGGACGAAACCGTTCTCCGGCAAAACCGGGAGCTTCAACAAATAAATGAAAAACTTGAATACCTGGTCGAAGAGCGGACCAAGGAAATTGCCATTAAGAATCATGCGTTGGAATTGTCCCACGCCATTTTGGAAAACATGCCGATGGCGGTCTTTGGTATCGATACCGAGGGTGTTATCGTGTTGGCCAATGATGTGGCCCGGCGGAGCATTGATAATGGCAATGTTAAAATCGGTGTTCCGTTGAGCCGCTATTTTGAAATGGATGCCATGGAAGCGATCGTCAAAGCCATTGATACAGGCCAACAGATCTCCCATAAGGGGAAAACGGTCAAGAAGGTCAATTACGATGCGATCATCATGCCCCTTTCCGGGAAATTCCACGGCAAAGGTGCCATTATGACCTTTTCTAAATATGATTGATGCTGGAAGCCATAAAGCCGGCGCCGAAGCCGTTATCGATATTGACCACGGCGACGTTGGATGCGCAACTGTTGAGCATGCCGAACAAAGCCGTCAAACCGCCGAGACTGACACCGTAACCCACGCTGGTCGGTACCGCGATAACCGGACAGCGCACCAACCCCGCCACCACGCTGGGCAGCGCCCCCTCCATGCCGGCAACCACAATCAAGACCTTTGCCTCATCCAAAAGCGCCTGGTGCGATAACAGACGGTGGATGCCGGCGACGCCGACATCAAAGACCGATTTGACCTCGTTGCCCATGGCTTCAGCCGTTAGATAAGCCTCGCGCGCGACAGGGATGTCCGATGTTCCGGCCGAGATCACCCCAATGGTGCCGCGACCGGTTTTCGGCAAAGGCCTTTGCCGGTAAATCACCATTCTTGCCTGTTGATCGTAATGCGTATGGTCGAAACGCTTTTCAATGGCCCGGGCCTTGAGTCTTCCGACCCTGGTGACAAGGATGACGTGCTCCTGAACTGACATTTTTTCCATAATGCCGATGATCTGATCAGCCGACTTGCCTTGGCCGAAGATGACCTCAGGAAACCCCTTGCGCAGGCTGCGGTGATGATCTATATGGGCATAGTCAATATCCTCCACCGCTAGGTGGACAAGTTTCTGCTGGGCCTTTTGGACTGATAATCGCCCATTGGCAACGGAATCCAGCAGTTGCTTAAGGGTTTCTTGATTCATATAAACGACTCCTGAGACCGGATTGACCGGGTATGGAAATAGGCAACCTGTTTGTGGGCAAGGCCGCCGTTATTTTGTGTCAGGGTTGATGTAAAGGAACCATTACGGCGGGTCAATCTGTTTTTGTATAAGGATAATGAAATGAATGCTGTGGCTATCATACCATCACGATTCGGTTCAACACGATTTGAAGGCAAGCCGCTGGTTCCGATTTGCGGAAAACCCATGATCCAACATGTATATGAAGCCGCCCGCCGTTCGGTTCACATCGATCAGGTGGTGGTGGCCACCGATGACTCCCGAATTTTCAGCGCGGTTGAGAAATTCGGCGGACAGGTCGTTATGACGTCCCAAGCCCATCGTTCCGGGACCGATCGTGTGGCCGAAGCCGCCGAAAAATTGGGATTGACGCTGGATGATATCGTCATCAACGTTCAGGGCGACCAGCCCCTCATGCCCCCCGGATGCCTGGATGAAGTGATGGCGCCGTTGAGATCCGACCCTGAACTGGGAATGAGCACCCTGGCTTTTTGTATTGTCAATTCTCAGGAGTACACCAATCCAAAGGATGTGAAGGTGGTAATGGACGATGGCGGCGACGCCCTTTATTTTTCAAGAGCTCCGGTGCCTTTCGCGCGTGACGAAGATGGGTCCTTCGAGAGCTATAAACATCTGGGGGTGTATGCTTATCGACGAAGTTTTCTGGAGATCTTTCGAAATCTGCCCACCGGACGATTGGAGCACATCGAAAAGCTTGAGCAGTTGAGGGCCCTGGAGTACGGCCACCGCGTCAAGGTTGTGGTGACGGCCTTTGATTCGCCGGAAGTGGATCTCCCTTCAGATATTCCTCGAATTGAAAAGCTCATTCACCCCTGAATTGTTTTAGGTTCATCGGGTGATCGTCTGCTCTTGCAGTTGATCGGGTTCGGCGGGCGCGGGCACAGGGGGGGGCGGCGCCCCTGATGTTGACGGCGCCTGCGGCTTCGCGGATTGCCTGGCGGCTCTCTGTTCCATGGCTTTCAGGCGCCCCTGGATCTCATCCAATTGCGCGTTGTAGATCTGCTTGATTTTCAATACTTCCAATTTTAAGGCCAGATCCAAAGCGGCTTTGTCGATTTTGTTACGTTCCAGATTTGAGAGCACCTCTTTTAACTCGGCCAGTCTGTTCCCCTGTTGGGCAACCGTCTGCTCCGCCTGCCCGATCCGGGATTGAAATGATTGCGTCAATGCATCAACCTGCAAGTTGACCTCCTCAAGGGATTTAGCCACGTTCGCCAGGTTCCGGTCAATTTTTTGGGAGGCCGATTTCATCTCTTTTTGACTGACCATGGTGCTGCGGGATTGTTTTAGACGTTCATCCATCTTTTGCAAATTGACCTGGGCTTTGGCGATGGATTGGTTGGTTTGATCCAGCAGCTTGGCCAGGGCCTCTTCGATGTGCGCCTGCTTCAGAGAGAGGGTGGAAAAACGGGATTCCAGATCTTCCGTAAGATTTTGAGCTGTTACAGCGCCCGTATCCTCGGTCCGGATGACCCGTCTTTTAATGTCAAGATAGGCCACGGCCAGAATGATCACAATGAGAACGGGTATCAGGATGCCGATAAAGGTAATGCGATGGTTGAGTTTTTCAATGCGCAGCTCATCCACCTGGGTCGGAATGACGGCATCCTCAACCGCCTCGTCCAATCTCATTCTGAAATGCACGTTTTCCTCTTGATTTTCATCCATGATCGGTTATTCCCATTCAATGGTGCTTGGCGGTTTGGAGCTGATATCATAAACAACGCGATTCACGCCCCGGACTTCATTTATAATACGATTGGATATTTTCCCCAGCAAACGATGGGGCAGTTTGGCCCAATCGGCTGTCATGGCGTCTTTGCTGGTGACGGCCCGAATGGCTGCGATATTCTCGTAGGTCCGGCCGTCTCCCATGATCCCGACGCTTTTTATGGGTAACAAGACGGCGAACGATTGCCATAGCTTTTTGTAATATCCCGCCGCGCGGATCTCTTCCAGCAATACGGCATCGACCGCTCTGAGGATATCGAGCCGTTTGGCCGTTATGGCGCCGATGACCCTGATGGCCAATCCCGGACCTGGAAAAGGCTGGCGCCATATCAATTCATCTTCCAGTCCGATTTGAGCGCCGAGCTTACGCACCTCATCCTTGAACAGGTACTTGAGGGGTTCAACCAGTTTGAGCTTCATGCGTTTGGGCAGGCCGCCCACATTATGATGGGATTTTATGACAGCCGTGGGGCCGCCGAAAGCGGAACGCGATTCGATGATGTCCGGATAGAGCGTTCCCTGGGCAAGAAATTCGGCGTCTTTGATTTTGAGAGCTTCGGTTTCAAATACATCCATAAAAATTTTGCCGATGATTTTGCGTTTTTTCTCCGGATCGGTGACATCCTTCAGGCCGTTGAGAAACAATTTGGCCGCATTGACGAACCGGATATTGATGTTCAAGTGTTGCTTGAAGGTTTTTTTGAGTTTTTGGGCCTCATTTTTTCTGAGCAGGCCGTTATCCACAAAAATACAGGTCAGTTTATGGCC
>JBFFHG010000459.1:0-4094 GCA_041557055.1 Desulfosarcinaceae bacterium | reverse complement strand
GCAGGGTAAACTCCTTGCCGAAAAGGGAAAAGAGTCCCACTGTAATTGTTACGTCGTGCACCAGGGCCACAATGGCGCCCATGGCGTACTTCAGATTCAGCACCCAGAACAGGACCAGGGTCACCACCATGGCGGCCAGTATCAGCGCCGGGATGCTCAAGTCGATCAATTTAAGCGCATACACGGCCAGGGCCAGAGATGCGGCCATCACGGCGCTGATCAACCATTTGAGCTCGAACCGGCCCGAGATATAGACGGTGATGAACAGCAGGGCAAAAAAGATGGCCATGAGGGCTTTTTCACGCAAATCACGTCCCACCTGAGGGCCGACCATTTCAAAAGAGAACGCGTCATCCAGCACGGTTGCACCGGTATTGGCGACCAATCCGTTTTTAAGCCGGGTGATGAGATTTTCTGATTCGGCCTTCTCTCCGGAGAGCAGGATACGGTAGGTGTCTCCTTTGCCCTCTCCATATTGCTGGATCGTGGGAGCCTCAAAGCCCATGGATTTCAAAGCCGTTTTGATCTGATCAATGGGGACCGGTTTATCAAAGGCCACCAGTACTTCAGCACCGCCCGCGAAATCAATGCCGTATTTAGGGCCGCCTTGTAAAATCAGGGAGATAATGCTGGTCAGAATCATGATCGCCGAAACGACGTAAGCAATTTTCCGACGGCCTACGAAATTTATGTTCACATCAGGTTTGATTAACTGCATGATCGACTTTCCTCAGTCTCGATTGTGTCAAACTCGAGTTCATATCAAGCGGCAGGGTGCCGAAGCCACCCGTATATCAAATGCTCAAAGTTTTAATTTTTCGTTTTATCAAAAAATAGTTAAATATGGACCGTGACAAAATCAGGGCTGTAAAAAGGCTGCACAACACACCGATGCTCAGCGTTACGGCAAATCCTTTCACCGGTCCGCTGCCGAACTGGAAAAGAACCAGGGCGGCGATCAAAGTGGTCACGTTGGCGTCCAGGATGGTGAGAGTGGCCCTGCCGAAACCGGCATCCACGGCGGCCAGGGCTGTTTTACCCAGCCGCAGCTCCTCTTTGATTCGTTCGAAAATCAGCACATTGGCATCCACTGCCATACCGGTGGTCAAAATGATACCTGCAATCCCGGGCAGGGTCAGGGTGGCGCCTAAAGCGGCCAGGGCGCCGGCGATCAGAACGATGTTGGCCAGCAATGCAATGTTGGCGTTGATACCGGAGGCCTTGTAATAAATAAGCATGAACAAAACCACCAATCCTGTGCCGATAACCATGGAAAGCAGTCCCTTGCGGATGGAGTCTTCGCCCAGGGAGGGGCCCACCGTTTTTTCATAGAGAATTTTAACCGGTGTGGGAAATGCTTCGCGCAGGATCAGGGCCAGGTTCTTGGCGCCTTCATCAGTATAATTGCCTGTAATGCGGCCTGTGCCGACAATCTTGGATTGAATGGTGGGCGCCGAATAGACCTCTCCGTCCAGAACAATGGCCAGGCGCTTGCCGATATTCTCTTCAGTGACTTTGGCAAAGATGCGCGAGCCCTTGGTGTTGAATTTGATGCCGACTTCCGGATGACCGGACTGGTGATCGAAATTGACCCGCGCTTCGGAGAGGTATTCACCCGTCAGCAAGGTCTCTTTCTTTAACAACATCGGCCGGCCGGCCATTTCGGGATCATCTTTGCGGTAATAATAGACCTGACTGCCCGGCGGCACATTACCTTTGAGCGCTTCGCGCAGATCGTTGGCTTCATCCACCAGCTTAAATTCCAGAATACCCGTGCGGCCCAGTTCGCGGCGGGCTTTTTCAGCATCGATAACGCCGGGAAGCTGAACGATAATGCGTTTTTCACCCTGGGGGCGAATGTCCGGTTCCCGGGCGCCATACTCATCCACCCGGTTGCGGATTTTCATGAGGGCATTTTCAGCGGCCATTTTTTTGACAAGCTCGATTTGATCCGATTTAAAGACCATTTTAACGGCTTTGGCACTGTCCACCGTTGTGGATGTAATCTGGTAGTCCCGGAATTCATTGGCAATCAGGCCTTGGGCCTTATCAGTGTCGGCATCCTCTCTCAGCGTGATCATGATGGTGGTGGGGTTTTTTTGGCGAATCCTTTGAACTTTGATATGGTTTTTGCGCACAAAGTCCCGCAATTCGTCGTATGAACGTTTGACCGTGTTTTCAACGGCTTTTTCCGTATCCACCTCCAGTACCAGGTGCATGCCCCCCTGCAGATCGAGTCCCAGATTGATTTTTTTCTTTGGCCACAGTGTCGGCTGCTGCAAATGTTTAACCGCCATCTGAATGGTTGGCAGCACATACACAACGGCGGTCAACAGAACAATCACCACCACGATGGGACGCCAAGAAGTTGTTTTCAATGCTTCGTTCCTCTTTTATCGTCTGTGCTCGGAATGTTTTATTTTGTATAACTATCTATTTTTTTTCCGTATCGGCTTTGTCCTTGGCGGGTGTTTCCGCCGGTGCCTGGGGTGTCGTTTGCACTAGACCGGCCACATGGGCACGGCTGACCTTGACGCGCACCTTATCGGCAATTTCAACAGTCAGGGTTGCGTCTGTCAAGCCTGTGATGCGGCCGTACAACCCTCCGGAGGTAATGATGCGATCCCCCTTTTTCAGGTTGCCCAGCATTTGGCGATGCTCTTTCTGTTTTTTTTGTTGGGGCCTGATCAGAAAAAACCACATCACACCCAGCATTAAAATAATCGGAAACAGCGGTGTCGCCAGCAGCCCGCCGCCGCCTTGTGCGGCGGTTCCTCCTGCCTGACCCATTGCATAGGCGATATCCATGTAAAAACCTCCCTTTCGTCCGTATTTCTGACGGCCATTGGTCCGTGCAATTTCAGCAGATGCCGGTGCAGGCCTTTGTTAGAGTACCGTCTTGTTATGGCGCATCGCGCCAGGGCGTATTATAAGATCAAAAGCCGATGGGGCGACTTTTGTCAGTCACCATGATCGGCGCAAAGATCCTACGGCATCCAAGACGGCGCTGGTATACTTGAAATGGATCGACAGGTCAAATGATTCTTCCCGTTTCATATTCAAATACAAGATCATCAACCGTGAATTTTTATCTCAGGTCATGTCAGCAGCGTACAATCCGGATCGCATGTGATGTGGCATTCATCCGGAGGCAGGGCGTGATCTCCCTCAATGTGAACAGAGAGTCCCAGCCGGGTTTCAAGCTCTGAAATTTCCCTGCGCTTACGATTGAGCACATAGTCGGCCACTGCCTTGGGAACCACCCCGCGTACGTGTTTCATGCCTGCTTTGCTGGCCTCGATTTTAAGCCTGCGCAGGAAACGCAGGGCCATGGCTTCGGTGGATGGCGTCCAGCCCTTTCCGCGGCAGTAGGTGCACGGGACGCTGTTGCCGAAATCGATGGGGGGGGCCAGCCGCTGGCGGGACATCTCCAAAAGGCCGAATTGGGAGATTCGTCCGATACGGGTTCTGGCTTTGTCCAGCTTGGTGTGATTGCGAAGGGTGCGCTCCACTTGAGAACGGTTTTTGACATCACGCATGTCAATAAAATCCACCACGATCAGTCCCCCTAAGTCTCGCAGCCTCAACTGGCGGGCGATCTCTTCGGCGGCTTCCAGGTTCGTTGTCAGCGCGGTCTGTTCGATGGAGCGCTTTTGGGTGGCCTTGCCGGAATTGACATCGATGGATACCAGCGCCTCGGTTTGTTGAATAACGATGGATCCGCCCGATTTTAGGGCGACCCGGTTTTCAAAAATAGTCGTGATCTGGTCTTCCAACTGATGTTTGGTGAAAATCGGCCGGTCGGCCGTGTAGCGCTTGACGATGCGCAGGTGTTTGGGGGAGATGATCTGAACGAAAGATTTGATCTCATTGTAGACCGCATCGTCGTCGATCAGGATCTCACTGACATCGGCGGTGAAATAGTCCCGGATGGAGCGTACCGACAGGCTGCGTTCCTTGTACAGGGGGGCCGGAGCTTCCTCTTTCATCCCCTTTTGATTGATGTTTTTCCACAGCCGCAGCAGATAGTTCAGATCTTTGGAAAGCTGGGTCTTGGTGCACCCCGAACCGGCGGTGCGCACGATGACCGCCAT
>JBFFHG010000458.1:0-4095 GCA_041557055.1 Desulfosarcinaceae bacterium | reverse complement strand
TTTTTCTTTAAAAATTCAACCTCAATCGCTTGGCCCTGTTTCCCTCGCCCGCTGGAGGGAGGGCCGGGGTGAAGGGGAAAAACGCCCATGACCGATAGCATCCATCCATATTCCCACAGCTCCGGCTGGGTGGCACGGATTGTTTTACCCGCCCCTTCGTTGGAGGATAATACGGCCGATGCCGACCGTTTGTGCCGCGCCCTGCAACGGGAATTCGGCTTTGACGCCATTGATGTGGATCTGCGGTTGCGCAAAAAGTTGCCAATGGTATTGCGGGAAAACCACCACACCATTCGCTGCCTCGTGTTTCAGGACCGGGGCCGCGGGGTACTGATTCATGCGGCTCCTGACGATGATAGTATTGCCGAAGCGGGTATTGCCGTTGATTTGGGCACCACCCGGGTGGTGTTGCGGTTGGTGGATCTGAAACAGCGCCGCGCATTGGCCGAAACCGCCTTTGACAACCCCCAGATCGCCGTTGGCCCCGACATTCTGGCCCGGATTCACCACACGGACCGGACCGGCGGACTGGAAGAGCTCAACCGGCTGATTATCGAAAGCATCAATGGTCACATGGCCGATCTGTGCCGATCCTGCGGCCTCAAAACCGATCAGATTCATTTGGTCACCGTGGCCGGCAATACCGCCATGAGCCATCTGTTTGCAGGCCTGCCTGTCCACTGGATGATTCGCGAGCCCTACATTCCCGCGACGAACCGTTTCGGACTCATTCCAACTGCGCAGTTGGGGTTGACAGCCGCACCAACTGCACGGGTGATGATCTTTCCCAATGTGGGCAGCTATTTTGGCGGGGACCTGATTGCCGGTATCCTCTATTCCGGGCTGCACACCCGGCCGGATACCGCCATTCTGGTGGATGTGGGCACCAACGCCGAGGTGGTCCTGGGCAATAAAGAGTGGCTGATGGCTTGCGCCGGTGCTGCCGGACCGGCGTTGGAAGGGGGCATGAGCCGCATGGGCACCACAGCCGCGCCGGGTGTCATCGACCGGGTGCGCATCGATCCGCGCACAGGCGCGTTTGACCTGCACACCATCGAAGAGTTGCCGCCGGTGGGTATTTGCGGCTCCGGCGTGATCGATCTGGCAGCCCAGCTCTTTCTGGCCGGTATGATCGATATTCGCGGCAAATTTCATCCGGGCAAGTGCGGATCAAGGCTCAGCATGCGCGACGGCCTGGCCTATCTGACCATCGTCCCTGCCGGGCACGCCGGAAACAGCCGTGACCTGTGTATCAGCCAGGCGGACATGGATAGCCTGGTCCGCTCCAAGGCAGCCATGTTCACTATTCTGGAAACCATCACGGGTACCATGGGCCTGGCACTTTCGGATCTGGAAACCTTTTATGTGGCCGGCACTTTCGGCTCACTGATCGATCCCAGGTCCGCCATCACCATCGGCATGCTTCCCGATCTGCCGCTGGAGCGCTATCAATCCCTGGGCAACAGTTCATTGGGGGGCGCCACCCTGGCGCTCACCTCCCGGAATCTGCCGGGGGATATGGAAGCGGTGTGCGACAGCATCACCTACCTGGAGCTCAATGTAAATCACGATTTCATGAACCGTTTTTCAGCAGCCAAGTTTATCCCCCACACCCACAAGGCCAGGTTTCCCTCCGTGCCGCACCCGCCCGGCGATGCAAATTCAGCATAACCTGAAAATTGGCCGTTAAGCTTGAAGACAGGGTATTTTGCCGATTTTATATTGGTTTTGGAAAACGGATCGAATCTTTGGACTGGTGGATTTTAAGACTCACGTCTTTACCACGCGCCTGTGCGCAAACGCAAGGCAAGCCCGGAGCTATCCTCTATGCAGCTAAAGCGCCTCAGCTTCGGCCCTCTTCACCCTGTTGGATTGGGCCGCGCCGACCCTTTTTTTCGGCAGCACCAGATTGAGAACCACGCCGGTAATACCGGCCAAACCGATCCCCTTGAGGGCAAATTCATTGACGGAAAAGACCATGCCGCCAATGCCGAAAACAAGAATCAGCGCCACGATGGTCAGATTTCGCGGCTCGGTCAGGTCTTCTCCGGCTTTTACAAGGGAATTGAGTCCGACAACGGTAATGGCGCCGAAGAGAAGCAACATGATACCGCCCATAACAGGCACCGGAACGGTTTGCAGAATCGCACCGACTTTGCCCACAAAGGCCAGCAGGATGGCAAAAACGGCGGCCCAGGTCATAATGGCGGGGTTGAACATGCGGGTCAGCGCCACGGCGCCGGTCACTTCCGAATAGGTGGTGTTGGGAGGTCCTCCCAAAAAAGCCGCCAAAAACGTGGCCAGCCCGTCCCCGAGCAAAGTGCGGTGAATGCCGGGCTTCTTTAAAAAGTCCTTGCCGCTGACCTGGCTGATGGCCAGAATGTCGCCAAAATGTTCAATGGCCGGCGCAATGGCCACCGGGACAATATAAAGAATCGCCTGGAAATTCCATTGGGGAAAAACGAAATCCGGGACGGAGAACCAGGGCGCTTTGAAAATGGGACTCAAATCGATCAATCCCATGGGGATGGCGGTCAGGTAACCCGCGCAGATACCGATCAGGATCGGAATCAGCCGCAACATTCCCCTGGCCAGCAACGAGACCGATATGGTGGTTCCCAATGTGATCATGGAGATGATCAGGGCTTTATGCTGAGGAACCAGCACCAAGGCACCGTCGCCGCTTTTGCCCAACGCCATATATACCGCCACGGGCGCCAGAATCAGCCCGATCACCATAATGACAGGGCCAACCACAACAGGCGGCAAAATTCGATGCAGAAATCGGGTGCCGAAGATGGAGATACACAGACTGATCACGGCATAGAGGATGCCGGCAGCGGCCAGCCCGCATAATGTGCCGGGAATCCCCCATGTTTGAACGCCATAGATAATGGGCGCGATAAAGGCGAAAGAGGAGGCCAGGAATATGGGAATGCTTCTTTTGGTAATCAGTTGAAACAATAAAGTGCCTGCACCGGCTGTAAAAAGTGCCACATTGGGGTCCAGGCCGGTCAGCAGGGGCACCAGCACCAGGGCGCCGAATGCAACGAAAAGCATTTGGGCGCCGAACAAGCTGTCTTTTATACGGAAACCGGATTTCAACGCGTTGTGATGGCGGATCATTGTATCTCCTGATTGAAAATGAGGGGTCATAAAAGATGCTATTTTGTACCGAAAATTTTATCGCCGGCGTCGCCCAGGCCCGGCAGGATATAACCGATATCGTTGAGTTTCTGATCGATGGCCGCCACATAGACCTCCACGTCGGGATGGGCTTTTTCAAGTCGCTGCAATCCTTCCGGGGCCGCGACCAAAAAGATTCCCTTGATCTGCTTGCAACCGGAGGCTTTGAGTTGGTCAATGGTTGCGATCAGGGTGCCGCCGGTGGCCAGCATGGGGTCCAGAATCAAGGCGATGCGCTCTTCCATGGAACCGGTCAACTTGACATAATAGCGAACAGGTTCCAGGGTCTCCTCGTTACGATACAGGCCGATGACGCTCACCCGGGCCGACGGGATCAGGCGCAGCACCCCATCCATCATCCCCAGGCCGGCCCGTAAAATGGGCACCACGGTGATTTTTTTACCCTTGATGGTTTCGATTTCGGTGGGCCCGGCCCATCCCTGGACGGTTTTACGCTCAGTCACCAGATCTTTGGTGGCTTCATAGGTCAACAAACTCCCCACTTCGGATGCCAGCTCCCTGAAATCCTTGGTGGTGATGTCATGAACGCGCATCAAGCCGAGTTTGTGTTTGACCAGCGGGTGTTGCACGACGTGAACAGGCAAAACGACCTCCTTGTCAGTGTCCATCCAGAAACAGGCAAATTTGGTCGAAATCAGGGCCCGGGAAAATTTTACCGCCGGCATATGGTTGATATCTCACAGATATCGGTCAAATTGGCCATTTATGGATGGGCACTTGTTAATGGGCCCGGGTTAAAAAACGGGGGGAGTATGGCAAGAATGAGGTGGTATGTCAACGGCCGGAGCAATGGCATTCAACTCATTTGCGAAACCCCATACCATCTATTTGTTTATGCGGTTGCGGCGGGACTGAATATAGAAATTGCGGGCCGCCTCATAGGGATCG
>JBFFHG010000457.1:0-4096 GCA_041557055.1 Desulfosarcinaceae bacterium | reverse complement strand
TGTTGCGCTGCATGTGAAAAACATGAGCTCTTTCACATGAAGTTGCATGTTCCAACGCGCGGCCTTGTCAAGGCCGTGGCGGGTTGCGGTGAACAGGTTGTGACGGATCTCAGAAATCCGGACGGTGAACGCAATGGGTCCGGTTTGCTTCCAGATGCGCTTGCCGGTGTCCATTGGCAAAGCGGCTGTCAGATTGGGGGGCAGACAAACATATGCCGACGGGTTTTGTCAAGTTTTTTTGACCCGGTCATATTTTTCCATTGGTTGGAACGGTGGCGCGGTTTTCCATCCTGCGGATGTGTATCGGTTGCCGGCTGTGGTCAAATCCCTTGACAACCAAAAGCCGCCTGTATAAAAGCATTGGTTAACTTGCGCGACAGAAGTCGTCATGGGAGGCGTCGACACGGCGTTTGGATTGCCGGTACCCGATATGGGCGTCAGGCCCTTTGAGGTTGCAAAGAAACGACCGCCTGTAAATTTTCACGGAACAGAGAATCAGAAAAGAAGATTAAGGCCATGAAGGTCACCGCTTCGAATTAAATCGGGCGTGGTGGCCTTTCTTGTTTTTATACGGGGAATCGCCTTAAGCTTTTCGTCAATACGGTCATTGAAAAATCAAAAATCGGAGGGCGGCTTGCACCGGCCAGGGTTACGGGCCGTCCTCCGGGTGAAGCGTTACCAGGAAAAGGTTGCTTCGGTTTCATTGGATACCATTGCATCTCTTTCCCGTCAATGCGTTCGGTCTGGATTGCCTTGGTTTGTGTCCGCGGATGGGGTCCGGATACATTCCCGGCTGATGAAATTGGAATTGAAAATCAAAGGGAGGAGAATGGGGATGAAGAGATGGAAATGGTTGGATGCGCTGATCACCGTCATGCTTTTGATGTGCCCTGGGTATACATGGGCCGGGGATCGGGCTGAGGAGGGGGATTGCCTGGAGGATATGGTCGTCACCGCCACCAAGCATGAAACCTCCATAAGGGAGATACCGGCGGCCGTGACGTTGATTTCCCGGGAACAGCTATTGAATCAAAACCTGCCCAACGGGGATATCGGTGATGCCTTGCGCGCCGTGCCGGGAATTTCACTGCGGCGCGCCTATGCGCCTTTTCCGGCTTATGCCAACATCCGGGGGATGGGAAGCGCCGCCACTCTCTACCTGGTCAACGGGATTCCCACGGACTGGCAGATTTCCCAGACCATTCCGGTTGAGATGATTGAAAAGGTGGAGGTTATCCGTGGTCCGGCTTCGGCTCTTTACGGCGCCAACGCCGGGGGCGGGGTGGTCAATATCATTCTCAAAGAGGGGGGCGATTCCCATACCGCGACGCTCAGCGGCGGGGCCGGAAGTTTTGGCCGCCTGCGGTCGGCGGCTTCGGCCGGGGGGCGCATGGATAGGTTCAGTTATGCCCTGGCGGGATTTTATGAGGCGGCCGACGGTGCCAATGTGGTCAAAAACAACCTCAATCCGGGCGTTCACATGATCGACGGCTGCCAATACGACAAGCACGGTGTGGGGTTCAATGCCGGTTATGCGCCTTCCGAGTTTTCGAATGTGCGGCTGTTTTATAATTTTTTCAACGATGATTATACCCGCGGCCGTCCCCATGTGGGCGGAGATTGGGATTACAATCTGGGCGGCCTGATATACGACCAGAAGATCGGTCAACGGTTGAATCTGCACGCCTATGCGGCTTTTCGGGTGGACGACTACCTGCACCTCTATGATTATGGCGGAACCAATTACAATCCCCGTCTGAAACGCTTCATGGACTATTCCGAAACTCCGGCCGAGTTGCAGGCCACCATGCGCCTGGGCGCGGGACATACGTTGACGGCGGGTCTGTTCTACAACAACCAGGAGACCACGCAGGATTACCGGGACTGGCTCAGCAGCGCCCAGACCCAGGAAAATGAGTTCAAGGTCCGGACCACGGCCGGCTATCTGCAGGATCTCTGGAAACTGACCCCGGATCTGACCCTTACCGCCGGCTTGCGCTATGATCATTGGAAAAACTACGATAACAGTTTCAGCAGTTACGGCAATCAGGATCTTCAGGACCGCACCGATGATCATGTCAGCCCCAAACTGGGCCTGCGCTATAACTTCAACGAAAGTACTTCGGTGTGGGGCAATTACAGCACCGGATTCAAGCCGCCGTCCTCGGAACAGCTTTACGACGATCGGACATCCGGCGGCAATTCAAGGATTCCCAACCCCGATCTGGAGCCTGAATCGACCTGCGCTTATGAGTTGGGTGTGCAGCATTGGTTCGGCCGTTTGATTCAAACCGGCCTGGTGGGGTTTTACAATCTCACCGACGATAAAATTCTCTCCTGGTTCAATGCCGACAATGATCTGACCAACAAAAACATCGGGCGCAGCGAATCCTATGGCGCAGAACTGGATATGGCCGTGTACTTCTCCGAGAACTGGACCCTGACGGCCAATTACACTTACAACAAGGCCACCATCAAGGAGAACCCGTCGGACCCGGATCTGGAAGGCAGCTTTTTGACCTTCAGTCCGGAACACAAGGCCAACTTCGGCATAACCTACCGGCAACCGGGCAACTTTACCTTAAGTGCGTTTGGCCGTTATGTGAGCAAGCAGTATTGCGATGATGCCAACACTGAATTCAACGCCGCCGGAGAACAACTGGCCATGGATGAATCCTTTGCAGTGGATTTGAAGGGGACCAAACATTTTTCAGTTGCCTGGGGCGTTTTGAAAAACATCGATCTTTCCCTGAGCATCGATAATCTGTTCGATGAGCAATATCGGGCCATGTATATGTACGAAGATCCCGGCACCACCTTATACGCCGAGGTTAAATTTGTATTTTGACCCTGCCGCCCCGGATCCATCCGGGCGGCGGGCGGCGGGCCTGGGGAGCGGCGGAAGTTTTCGCCGGCGGCATTTTAAAGCCGCGATAACCGGTGTGCTTGTGACCGCCCTGACGCTCCTGGGGTGCATTGGGTGCGGGTCGGATGTGCAGCCCACTGAAGGGACCCCGTCCGGGACGTTGCGCGTGGGCACCCCCATGCAGGTGCGCCAGGTCAATCCCCTGGCCGACTACAGTTACAGCATGCTGGCCATGCTGATGACCCACGACACCCTGGTGCGCTTTGACGGGGAGATGAAGCCGCTGCCCCAACTGGCCGAATCGTGGCAGGTTTCGCCCGACGGCCGGCGGTGGCGGTTCCAATTGCGTACCGATGCCTGTTGGCATGATGGCCGGCCGGTGGGGCCGCAGGATGTGAAGTTCACCTTCGACTATCTGGCCGCCCACCACGGGGCTTCGGCCTGGATTAAAGATCTGGTCCGTGAGATCCGCATCGACGGCGCGCTGATGACTTTTGATCTTGCCAAACCGTACAGCCGGTTTCTGATCAACTGCGGCTTTGTGGTCCGTATTTTGCCCCGCCACATCTGGCAACCGGTGGCCAATCCCCTGCAACCAGGCGATACAGCCGTCACCATGGGGTGCGGTCCTTTTGTTTTCGATGGTTTTGATGCCCGCAGGGGTGTCATTGCCTTTCGCAAAAACAATGTCTACTACGGTGCGCCGCCGGCTGTGGAGCGGATCGAATTTTTGCTCAACAGGACTTTCGACACCCTGACCCTCTCTTTGGTGAGGGGTGATATCGACATGTATTACAAGTACGCTTCCGGATTTCCGGGGTCCCATCTGCCACGCCTGGAGAGAACCCCCGGTATTCAACTGCGCCAAGCCGCGGCCCTGGGGGTTCCCGCGGCCCTGGGGTTCAATTTGAAAAAAGGGCCCGGGACCCTGCCGGGCTTCAGACGCGCCATTGCCGCGGCCCTGGATTACGGGCGCATCAGCCGGAGCCTTCTGGGTGCCCACGGCAGGATTCCGGACGCCGGTTTTATTCCACCGGCATTTTCCTTCTATCTGCGTCAGCCGGCCCTTGCATACAATCCGCAGCGGAGCCGCCGCCTTCTCGCCGCCGCCGGTTGCCGTAACACTCCCCATGGCGGCAACCTTGCGCTGACGCTGTTGGTCCGCGCCGACCTGGAAGGTACTGATGCGCTGCTGCCCATCATTATCCACAATCTGAAAGCGGTGGGCAT
>JBFFHG010000456.1:0-4100 GCA_041557055.1 Desulfosarcinaceae bacterium | reverse complement strand
ATTTCTCCTCCGCGCTTTGCGCTATTTTCGCCATGAATTGAACAGCCTCAACCGGATACTTGCCACTGGCGGTCTCTTCGGAAAGCATCACGGCATCGGCACCGTCCAGCACGCCGTTGGCCACGTCAGCCGCCTCGGCGCGGGTGGGACGCGGCGATTCAACCATTGAACGCAGCATCTGGGTGGCAATCACCACCGGCTTTCCCAGTCTGTTGGCTTTTCGAACAAGCATTTTTTGGATATTGGGTACCTTTTCAAGGGGGATCTCCACCCCCAAGTCTCCGCGTGCCACCATTATTCCGTCGGCCGCCTCCATGATGGCATCGACATGGTTCAGGGCTTCATGTTTTTCTATTTTGGCGATCACCGGGGTCTGCCGTCCCTGACGGTGGATAATTTTCTTGATGGCATGAATATCGGCTGCTGCACGTACAAAAGAGAGTGCGACATAGTCCACCCCCATTTCAAGTCCGAAAAGGAGGTCTCTGCGGTCCTTCTCCGTCATGGCGGGAATATCCAACGAACTGGCCGGCAGGTTTATTCCTTTATGGGAGGTAAGCACACCGCCGGTGACCACCGAGCATACAATATCCGTCGCAGTGGTCTGTTCCACTGTCAGATCCATCATACCGTCGGCCAGCAGAATCCGGTCACCCTGTTTTACCTGGGAAGGCAGCGCATTGTAAGTCACCGGGACACGATTGTCTTTGGCCGGTTTCGTATCAACCGTTAAAATCAATTTCTGGCCGACCAACAACTGAATGCCGGCTCCGGGGATCTCACCGACCCTGATTTTGGGACCGCATAAATCCTGTAAAATGGCCACCGGCCTGCCCATCGATTCTGAAGCGGCACGAATTTTTTTAATCATTTCGCCATGATCCTTATGGGAACCGTGGGAAAAATTCAGGCGTGCCACACTCATGCCGTTCTTTATCAAAGCGCTGATCGTTTCATCTGAATTGCTGGAGGGGCCGATGGTGCAGACAATTTTAGTTCTAGCCAACATAATAAAACTCCTCTTCTTCTCCAAGTGGCGGGATTTTTCTGATTTCGATGGCAAAGGATGCGCCTTTCAGTCAGTTGCAAGGCGCATCCCCTGACCCTGCCCGTAATTTGCAATCGGTCAACAGAATCGCAAACAGATCCAGCCACACCATTCGACTGGATCTAAGATTATTATTTCGCTGTATGGATGTCAACGCCGGGAAAAAGTTCAAGCACTACTTGAACCACAAATCTCCATAATGCTCTTTTCCAAGACAATAGCCGTATTTTGGCCTGTTGATTTTAGACGCACATCAGTCTGATTCAGCACATCCATAGCCCATAGAAGCTCTTTTTGAGTATATTTTTCCGATTTCAGTAACGTCTGGTAGATCGGATAAGGATTGTTGGGATTTGGGGCGACAAGGATATCGTGGTTTGCTTTGGTTGCCCCGGATTTTCCTTTTTTATCTTTTTTATCTTCCCTGGCGATCTCTTGCCATTGATTTGCGCTTTCGCGCACCTGATTGTCGAAAGCCTCGATGGCCGGCATGACGCTGTGCTGAAATTGCTGATAACTCATGCCGTTCCTCCAATGCTTTCCCGGACCACTCATGGTAAAATCCTTGGCAATTGTCAGCTTTCGGACCTGGTTGGTCAAGGCGGCCAGAATCTGCAAAGGATACCACTGCCCAGCCAAAAGCGTATGCAAATAAAAAAGGGCTTGTTTGAGATTTCGATCAGCCACGGCATTGGTCAACTCAAAAATCGGATCGCTTTTGGTGCGCCTTAGCACTTTGTTAACATCATCCAGGGTGATCTCAGTGCGCCCGCCGGTGTAGTCGATCAATTTTTCAACGTTTTGCGCAAAGGTGCGCATGTCAAAACCTGTCAATCGGCATAATGGTTCAAACAATCCGGCCTGCAGGCGCTTGCCTGAGGCGGTCAATGCTGTTTCCAAGGTTTGACGCAGCACGCCTTCCTGAGCCATTCGATCAGCCCGCCGCTCGCCCACGGGCACATTGCAGTCAATGATCCAGCCATTATCCCGAATGGACTTATAGAACTTTAAATTCTTGGGAACCCTCGCATTAACCGTAATGATCAGATGGTGATGATTCGCAAATCCCTTTTCAATGGCCGCCTGTAACGTTTCCACCTGGTTGCCGGCACCTGTTGGGCGCCATCCTTGGGCAATGGCATATTGAGCCACCTTCTCGACGCCCTCGGAACCGAGGCTGCCATGGAGCAAGCTCAAAGTTTCATTTCCCGAAAGAGATTGGGGCACCGCTTCAAGATCCATCTCCAGCCGGCCGCATAAGTTGACCAGCATCTTGGCCGCCTGATTCAGATCTTCGCCCTCACAGGCTTCAATGATCTGCTCCACCAGGCGTTGATCGTTGCGGCGTCCCTCAAAAAGCTTGGCCTCTTTAAACAACCTGATTTTCGGGCCGGACAACAGTGAAAAGGTGTTCATCTGTGCCAAAAGATCAGGGATCCTCTCAACATGCCCCTCCATCACTTCACAGCAAAGATCGCGTGACGCCCCGTCCAGCAAACTTGCCAGCAGACGCTCCGCGGACTGCTCCACCAACATCTCCTGACCGTGGATCAGAAAGACACCGGGAAATGGTTCGCCCTTAGCCCTGTCCATAGCATCCGCCAATTGGCTGTGCAGAATTTCAGTCATGATATCCGTATCAAAATGGCATCTTTTTAAATACAATATGCAGAATGAAGATCCCCACACCAACGGTCACAGCGCTGTCGGCCACGTTGAAGGTGGGCCAATGAAGATGGGCGACATAAAAATCCAGAAAATCAACGACTTCACCAAAACGGAGACGATCAACGAGATTGCCGATGGCGCCGCCGAAGATGAGGGATAACCCCAACCTCAGATAAGAGTGGGTTTTGGGCGTCCGATGGTAAAAATAGAGGATCATGGATAATGCAACCATGGCTGCGGCCAAAAACATCCAGTGGCGCCAGGGGGACCCGTTCTGTGCCAAAAACCCAAAGGCACCGCCCGGATTGTGGACATGGGTGAGGTTGAAGAATCCAGGTATCACCACGATGCTCTTGAAAAGCGGCATCAGTTTGAGTACCATGGCTTTGGTGATCTGATCCATCAACACGACCAGCCCCACAACACCGGCAAACCGAAAATACTTCACTTTAAGATCCGACAATACAGCATTTCTCCAATAGCGCCTACACCTGCCCCATGGCCTGAAGGTTGGTGTAGCAACGCTCGCAAATGGTTGGATGATCGGGTTTTGAACCCACGCTGGAATCGTAAACCCAGCACCGGTCGCACTTATCCCCTGGGGCTGAACCGACCTGAACGTAAATTCCTTCCACATCGGGATCTTGATAGGCCCCGTCCAGCTGGCCGCGATGCAATCGAGCTTTGGAAACAATCAAAATGGACCGCAGGTCGCTTTCATAAGGCGCCAATTGCTCATAGTCGTCGTCGTTGAGTCCAATGGTAACCGCTGCGTCCAGAGAGTGTCCGATGCTCTTTTGGGCCCGGGCCGTCTCCAGGGCTTTGGTTACCTCGGCCCGTACCAGCTTGATGGCCTGCCACTGCTGCGCCAAGGTTTCATCGCACATGTTTTCATCTACCTGGGGCAACGAGGCAAGATGGATGCTCTCCTCACGGCCGGCTTTGGCCGGCAGATGCTGCCAGATCTCCTCGGCAGTAAAAACCATAATGGGAGCCATCAACCGGGCCAGGCCTTCCGCAATGCTGTAAAGGGCGGTCTGGGCACTGCGCCGGGCAAGATCGGCCGGCGGCGATGTATAGAGCCGATCCTTTAGGATGTCCAGGTAAAAGGCCGACAGATCCAGGGTACAGTAATTGAACAGGGCGTGGTAGATCACGTGAAACTCAAAGGCCTCATAAGCCTTGCGCGACCTGTCGATCAACCCCTGCAGGCAGTGCAAAGCATAGCGATCGATGGGCAGCATGTCCTCGTAGGCGACCATATCCTTTTGAGGATCGAAATCGCTCAGATTGCCCAGTAAAAACCGACTGGTGTTTCGAATCCGACGGTAAGCATCGGTCAATTGCTTCAAAATCTTTTCCGAAATGCGGATATCGTCACGAT
>JBFFHG010000455.1:0-4106 GCA_041557055.1 Desulfosarcinaceae bacterium | reverse complement strand
TTGGCCTGACGCCTTCAATAAAAGGAACGGGCAAAAAAATTATGGTTGACATCCCGAAAAATAATCTTTATGTGTCCGACACTTTTTTGGGTCGCTTTGCCGACTTCCCCATTTGACTGAAAATGCCAAATGGGGGATTTTTTTTGCCCGCACGGATCACGCAGAAAATGCTCATCTGGCGCTAACAAATTCCTTTTAGAAGAGAGTTGAGATCGCGGGAAGCTGCAGCTTGCATTCAAACAGTGCTGCAACGGTGATTCACCCAATATGTCGTTTAAGCGAATTGATTGAAGCGGCGATAAAAGCAAAGCAGCGTTTATTTTCGTAACACAAGGATTAAAGCAATGAACACCGACACAAAATTTGTACGCAACATCGGCATCAGCGCCCATATCGATTCGGGCAAAACCACCCTTACCGAACGAATTCTGTTCTATACCCAACGGATTCACGCCATCCACGACGTCAAAGGCAAAGACGGTGTGGGTGCCACCATGGATTCCATGGAACTGGAAAAAGAGCGCGGCATCACCATAGCTTCGGCGGCGACCTTCTGCCAATGGAAAGGTCATGAAATCAACATTATCGACACACCGGGGCATGTGGATTTCACGATCGAGGTGGAACGATCCTTGCGTGTTTTGGACGGCGCCGTCCTGGTGCTCTGCTCGGTGGGCGGCGTACAGTCCCAATCAATTACCGTTGATCAGCAGATGAAGCGCTACAAAGTGCCGTGCATCGCTTTTATCAACAAGTGCGACCGTAGCGGTGCCAATCCGGCCAAAGTGATCGAGCAGCTTAGAACCAAGCTGGGCCATAATGCCGTGGCCATGCAGATCCCCATGGGGCTGGAAGCCAAACACGAGGGTATCATTGATTTAGTGGCCATGAAAGCCCTCTATTTCGACGGCGCCAACGGCGAAACCGTTCGTTTAGAAGAGATTCCGGAAAAATTTCATGAAGAGGCCGAACAGAGTCGCGAAAAACTCATCGATGCCGCCACCCTGTTTTCCGACGAACTTACCGAGGCTGTATTGGAGGAGCAGACGATTTCAAAAGAGCTTTTGATCAGCGCCATTCGCACCGGCGTACTGAGTCGCCGGCTCACCCCTGTCTGCATGGGGTCCGCTTACAAGAACAAGGGGGTCCAACCGTTGCTGGATGCTGTGACCGCCCTGCTCCCCTGTCCGGCCGACATCAACAACCAGGCACTGGATCTGGAAGCGGATGAACAACCGGTGGACCTTGTAACCGATCCAGCCAACCCCACAGTGGCACTGGCCTTTAAACTGGAAGATGGTCAATTCGGCCAACTGACCTATGTCAGGGTATACCAGGGCAAATTGGCCAAAGGGGATACCATCATCAATGTGCGTACCGGCAGGAAAATTAAAATAGGACGCCTGGTGCGCATGCACAGCAATCAGATGGAGGATATTCCCGAGCTGCCTGCCGGCTTTATCGGCGCCCTTTTCGGCATTGACTGCGCTTCGGGCGACACCTTTGTATCGCCGGGGGTCAGCCTGACCATGACCTCCATGTATGTTCCCGAACCGGTTATCGCACTGGCCATCAAGCCGGTGGACAACAAGTCCGAAATCAACATGTCCAAGGCCCTGAACCGATTCACCAAGGAAGATCCGACCTTCAAATCCTATGTGGATGAAGAGACCAATGAAACCATCATTTCCGGAATGGGCGAATTGCATCTGGAAGTTTACATCGAACGAATGCGACGGGAGTACAATGCCCTTGTGAGCACGGGCGCGCCCCAGGTGGCTTATCGCGAAACCATTACCCAAAAAGCCGATTTCGACCATATTCATAAGAAACAGACCGGTGGTTCAGGTCAATACGGCCGCGTGGCCGGATACATAGAACCCACCGCTGAAGCGGATTTCACCTTCGAAAACAAGATTACCGGCGGGTCCATCCCCACCCAATACATCCCGGCCTGCGAAAAGGGATTCCGGTTGTGCATGGCCAAAGGGCCTAAACTGGAATTCCCCATTACCGGCATTCGGGTGGTCTTGAACGACGGCGCCTCCCATAGCGTGGATTCTTCGGACATGGCCTTTCAGGCTGCCGCCCGCGGCGGCTTCTTGCAGGCGTATGCCAAAGCCAGACCGGTAATCCAGGAACCTGTCATGAAAGTTGTGGTGGAGACCCCCACCGAATTTCAGGGCGCGGCCATGGGTTCACTCAACCAACGGCGCGGCATCATCGTGGGCGCTCAGGATGAGGGCGTTATGTGCGCCATTGAAGCCCAGGTGCCTTTGGCTGAAATGTTCGGCTACTCCACGGTTTTGCGCTCCCTGACACAGGGCAAGGCTCAGTTCACAATGGAGTTTGCGACCTATCGACAGGTCCCCCAATCCATTGCCGAAGAGATTGCCAAAACCGCGGCCGAAAAAAAACAGAAGGTCGCATAGGCAAAATACGCTGACCTGTTGAAAATGGAATCGATTGTAACACCGAATTTTCACCCGGACCGTTTCCGGCGATGGTCGCCGCCGCCGCCCAAAATCGGCCTTCTGGACCGGGTGATTCATTTAAAAGAAAGGAGTTTGATGATGTTGAAACAGGACCTCATCCTGCGCAATCCGCTGCGTCTTTTGGGAAAAGAAAACGAGGATATCATCAGACCCGGTAATTTTGGGGCCGTTGCGGCCAGACATGGGGTAGGCAAAACCGCCCTGGTGGTTCAAATCGCACTGAACAGTTTGCTCCAGGAGAAAAATGTACTCCACATCAGCCTGAACGAACCCGTGGGCAAAGTGAGCCTCTGGTACCAGGAGGTCTTTGAACAATTGGCCCAACAGTATCAGGTGCCTCAAATCGATCAACTATGGGACACCATAATGCCCCATCGCTTCATCATGACATTTCAAGTGGAGGGCTTCAGTATGCCCAAACTTGAAGAACGACTCACCGACCTTACCGCTCAAAACATCTTTATTCCGAACCTGATTATCATCGACGGCCTGCCCTTTGATGACCAAACCCGGTCGCACCTGCAGGAACTCAAACGACTTGCTCAGGAACAGTGTTTGCCGGTGTGGTTTACCGTCGCAATCCATCGTCACCAATCTCCGGACGTGGACGGACTGCCGGTTCAACTCTCTCCGGTTCAGGACCTCTTTGACACAGCCATCGCCTTGCAGCCGGAAAATGAAACCATTTATATTAAAGCCATTAAGGGAACCCCCGAAAATATTGCCGACGCGGTATTGACGCTGGATCCGGCGACCATGCTGATTCAGGGGAAACCGTAGTGTTTGTTTTTTATTACAACACAGGCTGTTATCTATTTAAAGATGAGATCGGGCAGCCACAATACAATCTTTGGAAAAATCATTAAAAGGATTAATCCCATAACCTGAAGCCCGACAAATGGAAAAACCGATTTGTAAATATCACCCATTGTTACGCCTTTGGGGGCGACCGCTTTCATATAAAACAGGTTTACCCCATACGGCGGTGTTATGAACGCCATTTGCATATTCACAATATAGAGAATTGCAAACCAGACAGGATCGAAACCAAGACCGACAACAATGGGAATATAAATCGGCATGCACATAAACATGATGGCGATATCGTCCAAAAACATCCCCATGACAAAGAAGCTTAACTGCATCATTATCAGGACGGTCAGGGGCGAGACATCAAGGCCGATGATGTAGGCCTTGATCATGGCCGTGGCGCCAAGGCCGGTATATACTTTGCTGAAAGCCACGGCACCGATGATGATCCAGGCCGTGAATCCGGATAGTTCCAGCGTCGGTAGCGCGGTCTTTCTAAGCAGATCCCAGGTGAGCTTTTTTCGGATAGCAGCGCAAACCAATGCCCCAGCCGCCCCAACCGCGGACGCTTCTGTGGGAGAGGTGATGCCGGTGAAGATACAACTCATGACCGTAACAACAAGAAGTGCGGGTAAAATGAGAACCTTCAGGGAAATAAGTTTTTGTTTCATCCGCCCACGAACTTCCGGGGGCAGCGCCGGCCCCATATGAGGCTGAAAATGACAACGGATGCCAATGTATAGAATGTATAATAACGCAAGTAAAAATCCCGGAATAACACCTCCGGCAAAAAGTTTTCCC
>JBFFHG010000454.1:0-4109 GCA_041557055.1 Desulfosarcinaceae bacterium | reverse complement strand
TTTGAGCAATGGGGCGTATTTATCCGACATTAAGGTCGGTCCGCCCCAAGCTGCGTCCACATGAAAATGGATGCTGTTTGTTGCACAGATCCCGGCAATATCGGATAAACAATCGACAGATCCTGTTTCAGTTGCGCCGGCAATGCCGACAATGGCCAGAACGGCTGATTTTTGAGAAGCGTTACGCAATTGGGAGAGTGTTCGCTCAAGGCATTTTATATCCATACGATTGTAACGATCCACATCAATGGGAATCACGTTATCGGTTCCGATGCCAAGGATGCCGCCCGCCTTCTTCAATGAATAGTGGCCCAGGCGCGATACGAGCAACACACAACGGTCCAGATTGTATGCTTTCAGAGCAATTCCCATGCCCTCCTTTTCAATCCCGGCAAACCCCTCTTTGGGGGCCAGCAACCGGTTGCGCGCCACCCAAAGTGCCGTCATGTTGGCCAAAGTGCCGTCTTCGGTCACGCCGCCCAGCGTTGTATGCACGTTTTGGATATGCTCGCTGTAAAATTCGTCGTTCAATCCATATACCAGACGATGCATTTTGGCCAAAACCTGCTTTTCCACCACCGAAGCCAATTTTGATGTCTCGATTTTAACCACATTCTGATTCAAAGCGGTGACAATGGTTTTAAGATGAACCATGAAAAAAGGAATGGCCGCCGTCATATGACCCACAAAATAGGGTGAGGCCACATTGACCGCTCTGGGAGCAAACTCTTCGATCAACTCCGTGATGACCGCATCCAGCTTCTTTTCAGGCGTTATCGGAATCCGAGAATCCGCGTATTGCTCGGATAGATTTCTCAGGCTTATTTCCTGGGTAATGCCCACATGGGTTTTCAAAAAATCGTGCAGGCCGAACAAAATCTGTTCCATGTATTTGAGCAGAACGGAACGCGCCGCATCATCTTCCGGCCGAATAAAGGTCCGCATCAAGGATTTCCAATCAGCGACCAGCTTCTCTTTCACACCAGCGTGTTTCTTAAGTTCCTGGATCATCTCAATAGTCTCTTTGAGCATTAAATGTATTAAAAAAAAAGGCAACTTTATTTATTAACACCTTACAGCCTTCCGGACAAACGGTATAATTCCATCAAAAAAGCCCTGAATGCTCACTCTGGGCACGCAGGGCTTTTTTTTGCTCAACCAACTGTGGGTGTTCGGTTATTAAGACAGAAAATTTTCAATGTTATTGCTTATGCAATATGATCCTATGGCTATCTTTCGACCACAAACCAGGGGTTCAACAAATCCCGCTTGTTGTACCGGAGCCGCTCTTTGCTTTCGTGGGTGCGCATCACGGCGCCGGCGCCTTCGGCCACAGCCTGGCCAGCGGCCGTATCCCACTCCATGGTGGGCCCCAATCGAGGATAAATGTCGGCGGCACCTTCGGCCACCAAACATATCTTCAAGGAACTGCCGGCCTGAACAAACTGAATTGCCCCCTTTTCTTCCCTTTTGCGCTCGACAAATGCGGCCAACTCGGGGGTGCCGTGAGAACGGCTGCCGACAATGGTGTACAGCCGTTGTTGGTTCGTCTGACATGGCAATTTCAATGATTCTTGAATCCATGCATCCAACTGAACCGTCATGTTTTGATCCATGGCGTCATTTATGTTGAGTTCAGACGCCCGGTTCAATTTGAAAGCGCCGATCTCCTTTGATGCAAAATAGAGCACATCGGGAACCGGTGCATAAACAACGCCCATAACGGGTTGCAACCCTTCAACCAGGGCGATGTTAACGGTAAATTCTCCGTTTCGTTTAACAAACTCCTTGGTGCCGTCCAACGGGTCGACAATCCAGATTCTATTCCATTGTCTCCTCTGCTCATACGGTATATCCCGGCCCTCTTCACTGATCATGGGAATATCGTGCCGGCGCAAACCGCTCCTTATGATCTCGTGGGACTTTTTATCGGCCAGGGTTAAAGGCGAGTTGTCCGATTTCCTTTCAACGCTGAAATCCGAGTCATAGACGCCCAGAATGGCTTTTCCGGCCTTGATGGCAACCATTGCTGAATCAATTAGGTATTGCGTGTATTTCAAAAAACAGTTCTCCCCTCTTCTTTATCTTTGCGCCTGAAACACCAATTAATTTGCGCGAGGCTTTAATTATACCATATTGCACTTTTTCATTGGTGCATAGACGGGCTTGAATGCCATCTCCAGGCGGTGGCGATGATGGTTTCAAGATCTTCGTATATGGGCCGCCAATTCAATTCGCGCTTGATTCTTCCGGCGTCTGCCACCAATATGGCGGGATCGCCCGCTCTGCGATTGTCTTCAATAACCTGAATAGGCTTACCGGTCACTTTCTCAGATAGTTCAATGACCTGTCTCACAGAATAGCCGATGCTGTTTCCAAGGTTGTAGACCGCGCTATTGGAACCTTCCAATAGCGCGTACAAAGCAAGCAGGTGCGCCTGGGCCAGATCGGTGACATGGACATAGTCGCGAATACAAGTGCCGTCCGGAGTCGGATAATCCGCACCAAAAACCTTGATCGGCTTTTCCTGTAAAGCACATTTGAGCACCAGGGGGATCAGGTGTGTTTCAGGATCATGCATTTCACCGATCGACCCGGATGCGTCTGCGCCGGATGCATTAAAATAGCGCAGACAAATAGATTTCAATCCATGGGCAATATCGCAATCCTTAAGCATCTGCTCAACGCATAATTTGCTTGCACCGTATGGATTGGTCGGACGACACGGATGGTCTTCTTCAATAGGCGTTTTTATGGGTTCGCCGTACACCGCTGCAGTGGATGAGAAGATGAACCGTTTGACATCATGCCGCCCCATGGCATCAAGAAGGGCAATGGTCTCGCAAATGTTGTTCTGATAGTATTTCAGCGGCCGCTGCACCGATTCGCCAACAAGTGAAAATGCAGCGAAATGCATCACTGCGCTGATGTTGTTCTCAATAAAAATGTGATCAAGAAGTTTGCCATCGCCCAAGCTTCCCTGGACAAAAGTTCCACCCGTGACCTGTCTGCGATGGCCGGTGGATAAATTATCGAGGATGACAACCTGATAACCTTCTCCAAGCAGCGCTTTTACCATATGGCTGCCGACATAGCCAGCTCCGCCAACCACTAGAATTTTTTCATCATGATAATGTTTCTTCATCTGTATTCCTTTAAATATACCCCCCCCTCACCAGAATCTTCTGAGCCGCCTCATGGGAGCACCATAATTCTTGGCGACAACAGCCGTTTAAATCGCTTCCCGCCGGGTCCGGCCATCCGCATGAAATGCGGTAAAAGCGTAAGCAGATGAGTTTCGGGCGGATAATACCACTCGACCTCTTTATTGGCATCGAACGCGCGTATAATAATAAAAATCTTCAGTTCGCGCAACACTTACAATTGGCAATATCAGCATGCAACAGCAGACTGATAATCTCGATGCGGCTGCCGGCATAGTGCTCTTTGGCCTTATTGTATCCGAATTTTACCCCTGACCAAATATCTGCCGTATAGCCAACCTGGCCACGGATTCGATATGAAAAGTATGCGGAAACATATCCACCGGCTGCACCTCTTCCACCCGGTAGCGTTCTTTCATCACGGCCAAATCCCTGGCCATGGTAGCTGGATTGCATGAGACATACACTATCTTTTCCGGGGCGAGAGACAGCACCTGTTCGACCACATTCTGGTGCATGCCTGCCCTGGGCGGATCAATTATCATCACGTCCGGCCGGAGATTCAAATCAGCCAATGTGAAACGAATATCACCGGAAATAAAACGGCAATTTTCGATTTTATTGCGCTGGCAATTGCGGACCGCATCATCAACAGCGCTTTCAACGACCTCCATTCCAACCACCTCTTTGGCCATGTCCGACAAATAGATAGCGATTGTGCCGGCGCCGCAATAGAGATCCACAACAACCTCATTACCCGTCAACCCCGCATAATTTTTTGCCGTATCGTACAACTTGTTGGCTCCCAATGTGTTGGTCTGAAAAAAAGAGTTGGCCGAAATCTCAAACTCCCAGGGACCGATAGAATCGATAATCACCGGTTGACCGGCCAATGGAATTTGGTACTCACCAAAAGCGACCCCTGCTTTTCGCGCCGTAATATTA
>JBFFHG010000453.1:0-4116 GCA_041557055.1 Desulfosarcinaceae bacterium | reverse complement strand
CTCGGCGCCCTGGCTCTGAAGCCCAGCCGCCATTAGCCTTATATGTTCTGCATCTACATCATCAAAGTTGAGGTTATGCGACAGATGTCAACAAACACTCGAATCGCTGTTCATTGACCTCGGTTCCCCACTCGGCTCCTCTATGCTCCTCAACGAGTCTAAAGCCTGCCTTTTCGTAGAGATGCCTTGCGGCACTGAGCCCATCAAATGTCCATAAATATATCTTGCTATAACCTTTCCTGCGACAAAAACTGATGGCTGTGTTTATGAGTTGGTTGCCCGCTCCTTTTCCCCGCAAGGAATCCGATATTATGAACCACCGTAGATGTGCCCCCTTGCTTTCAGCATGAATGCCATCAATTGTAATAGATCCTTCGACGCGGCCATCTACCAAAGCTGTCCAAAAACCGTCCCGGCTCTCGTCATACCGCTTGAGAAATTCAGAAAGCTCGGCCGCAACCTTAACTTCGAAGAAGAGTCCAAATCTCCAGGAATTGCTGTAGTAGACACCGTGAAGTTCAGCAACTCGTCCAAGCGATCCAGGGACAAAGCCCTTCGCTATCTTGACCTCCGACATGCAGCCCTCCATTTTGTTGTCTTGCGCATAACCCACCATCACAGGGGCGCAGGGAATGATGACTTTGCCAACGGCACGTTACGTTAACATCAAACTACGTTTGGGCTAATGTTATATTGCGTATTCCACTGCCTTTTCTGCGTGAATGGTTGTGGTATCAAACAGTTTTACATTGGTATCATGCTGTTTTACCAACATTCCAATTTCAGTGCAGCCAAGAATTACCGCTTGGGCTCCTTGTTTGACGAGTGAATCAATGATGCGTAAATATTCAGTTTTTGAATCAGGTTGTATTTTGCCTAAACAAAGTTCTTGATAGATTACTTTGTGCACAATATCTCTGTCTTGTTTGTTTGGCACCAGAACATTGAGATTATATTTCTGACTTAACCGGCCCTTGTAAAAGTCCTGTTCCATCGTAAAGGTTGTGCCCAACAAGCCCACTTTTTTGATGCCATCGCGCACCAGAACTTCGGATGTCGCGTCAGCGATATGCAACAACGGTATATCAATCGCGTTCTCTATTTGGGGAGCAACTTTATGCATCGTGTTTGTGCAGATGACCAGAAAATCCGCGCCGGCGGACTGCACACGCAAGGCTGCTTCTGAAAGTATTTTAGCTGTGCCGTCCCAGTCGCCTTCGTGTTGTAGTTTTTCAATGGGATCGAAATCGACGCTGTAAATTGCGATCTGTGCGGAGTGCAAACCACCAAGAGCATTTTTTACCCCCTCGTTTATCACACGATAGTAGCCAATCGTGCTTTCCCAACTCATCCCACCCAAAAGACCAATTGTTTTCATTCCGCCCCTTTCAGTGCTTTTACAAAATAACGCCAAGCCTAAGCAGCCGTGGCGATCTATCAGCGGTCTGCTGAATAAATAGTGCCCATCCAGATATCGGACAAATTGGCCATTTATGGATGGGTACGAACTAAAACCAAATTTTAACCGGACAGTGATCGGAAATGTTTTTCTTCCAATCGGCCGTAACCTCGGCATAGCGGTCAAACCGGAAATCGATACGCTCATCGTCCAAAGCATTGGCAGGCTTTGGCGTTACGGAATCTTCTTCAAAATGGACAAGTTTTACGGTTTTGGGTAAAATTTGGGCGGCCCCATTGAGTTTTCGAAAACCAAGCCCGCGTCTTTCAATATACGGTCTTTTGGAAGCATCGGCTTTGACTGTCGCTTTGACCCTTTCGGCCAATTTTTTTGACGCCAGAATATAATCGATTTGAGAAACCCGTCCCGCGCTTCGCCAATAATAGGTCCAGCGGTCATTGGCGGGCCGATGTGCCTTAATCAGGTCGGTTAAATGGCCCGATCTGATCAACGCTTTTATATACGGGCTTTGCGGCGTATCGTTAAAATCCCCGATTACTGCATAAAGGGCCTTTTGGTGATTTCCGGCAAATCGCTCGGCCATTATTTTTTTTACTGTCTGGGCCTGCTTTTCACGCCTGTTGTGACTGTCGCGGATGCGGCGGTGATACCTGTCGTCGGATTCGTCCTTTTTCCTGATCACCAGTTTGGATTTTAAATGGTTGATAAAAAGCGTCAGTTTAACGCGGCCCGGCAGGTCAATGGTGGCTTCAAGGCAGTCACGGCTGAAAACATGTCCCCCCTGCCCGTTGGTATCATCAATGTGGCTGCGGATGTTGCAGATCGGATATTTGGACAATACGCCCACATCGATGTTTCTGGGATCATAAGCATCAATGAGCATCGAGTAAGGATAGTGGTCGTTCAAGTAGCGCTGGTTGAAGGTGCGAATGGCCTGGATGTTTTCCACCTCCTGCAAACAAAGGATGTCCGGCAATTTTCCATCCGGTTCTTTCAGCGCCTGGGCAGCCAACTGCCTTCGGCCGGGGTCCCAGACAATATAGTTTTTGGTGTAGCGACCAAAGGCAAACCCCGGCAGATACCCTTTTGCCCCCACCTCGGATGCCTCGATTTGCGAGGCTTTGGACATGTCGTTGGGATAGGATTTTGAAAACATGTAGCGCAAAAAAAAGTTGTTGGCGTTAAATGTGGCAAGCGACGGCATGGCAGGCCTCCTGTTACAGGTATTTGGGAGTTCGAATGGGATCTTTCGTCCAGTTGACCTTTTGTTCTCGGCATTTTTCCGCCATAGAGGCGACGGCCAAGCCGATAATACAACAAAACCCCCCGCCGGATCAATCCATACCGGCGTTGAATCTCTATTTCAGCCACAGCGAGGGCAGATAGGTAATCAATGACGGAAATAAAATACACAATCCGACACCGATCATCTGCAGTAAAATAAACGGCATGACGCCTTTATATATCATGGTCATATTAAAACCCTTGGGCGCGGCGCCTGCGAAATAGAAGAGCGAATAACCAAAAGGCGGCGTTAAAAAGGAGGTTTGCAGGATTACGCAGATCAGCATGGAAAACCACAGGGGATCGAATCCCAGTTCCAGACTGATGGGCATGTAAACGGGCAGGGTGACCAAGAGAATGGCCACCCAGTCGATAAACATGCCCAAAAGAAAGATACTGCCCAGCATGATGACCATTACCATCCAACTGTCGAGATCTCCGCCGATCAACAGATCGGTCATGACATCACCGCCGCCGATCAGCAGAAAAGTGGCGCTGAAAAGGTTTCCGAACAAAACGAGAATCATGACCATGGATGTCGTTTTCAAGGTGGCCAGGCCGGCGCCGCGGATGACCTTCCAGGTTAAATTTCCATAGACGGCAGCCAGCAGGGCTGCGCCGAGCACTCCAACGGCCGCTGCTTCTGACGGTGTGGCAATTCCTCCCAGGATGGTGCCCATGACAGCGAAAATCAGAACGAGCGGCGGAACCAGTGACTTCATGACCATGACAAGCTTCTTGCGGGCATTGTACGCGCGCGCCTCTTCCTTGCTGATGCCGGGTCCCCATTTGGGGAAGATTTGACATATGACAAAAACGTAGATCAGATAAAGGCTCGCCAGGATCAATCCCGGAAAAATCGCGGCGGCAAAAAGATTGCCCACCGAGGTCTCCTTCAAACCTGTCAAACCGCCAAAAACCACCAGCATGATACTGGGCGGAATAAGGATGCCAAGCGTGCCGCCGGCGCAGATCAGCCCTGAGGACATGGTTTTGTTGTAGCCTTTTTCGATAAGTTTGGGACCGGCCAGCAACGCCATGCCGACCACTGAAGCGCCGACGATTCCCGTGGTTGCCGCCAGAATAACGCAAACGATCACCACCGCGATGCCCAGGCCGCCCCGAATGCCGCCTAAAACAACATAAAGGGCGTCAAAAAGGGCGTCTGAAATTTTGGAGCGCTCCAGAAGCTGGGCCATTAATATAAACAGGGGAACGGCCACCAGTACAATATTGTTCATTGTTCCCCAGGCATTGTTGATAAACATGCCCATCAGGCCGTCAACATTGAAACCGTTGTCGATCAGACCGAACAAAGCGGCGGTTCCGGCCAAAGCGTAAGCCAGGGGGACGCCGGATACGATGAATAGAATCAGGGTGACAAACATCAGGATGGTCATCAGCTCTGGGCT
>JBFFHG010000452.1:0-4126 GCA_041557055.1 Desulfosarcinaceae bacterium | reverse complement strand
GGTAAATTGATTTCAGGCTCCAGATCTTCCTGAAGCGGTTCCCCCTTGATCTCGGCCATGGAGGATTCCATCAGTTTTAAAAACATGTCATACCCCACGGAGGCGATGTGTCCGGACTGGGATGCGCCCAGAATGGTTCCCCCGCCCCGTATTTTCAAATCACTCATGGCAATTTGAAAGCCGGAACCCAAATCACTATACTCCATGAGGACTTTCAAGCGCTTCTGGGCATCCTTGCTCAGGGTGCTCTCGTTGGGGATGAAAAGGTAGGCGTAAGCCTGCTCATCCGACCTTCCCACACGGCCGCGCAATTGATAGATCTGGGCCAAACCGAAACGATCGGCCCGGTTGATGAGGATGGTATTGGCTGTGGCCACATCCAGGCCCGATTCAATAATGGTGGTGCATACCAGCAGATCGACGCGCCGCTGCATAAAATCAAGCATGACGCTTTCCAGCTCAGCCTCCGGCATACGTCCGTGACCTACCGCCAAACGTGCTTCCGGAACGATTTTGCGTAAATGATCGGCTATGCGGCCAATGCTATGGATATTGTTATGCACGAAAAAAACCTGCCCCTTGCGCCCCAGTTCCTTGCGGATCGCTTCGGCAACCACAGTATCGTCATATTCCGAGATATAGGTGATAATGGGACGGCGTTGTTCCGGCGGCGTGTTAATAATACTGATATCCCGAATTCCCAAAAGGGAGAGATGCAGGGTCCGTGGAATGGGGGTGGCCGTAAGGGTTAAAACATCCACGGTCTTTCGCATTTTTTTTATTTTCTCTTTATGGCTCACCCCGAAACGCTGCTCCTCATCAAGCACCAGAAGCCCCAAATCTTTGAATTCAATATCTTTTTGAAGTAACCGATGGGTCCCCACGACAATATCGATGACGCCGGATTGAATTTTGGCCACCATTTCGCGCTGCTCCCTGGCCGGACGGAACCGGCTGAGGCACGCTATTTTAACCGGGTAACGCTGAAAACGCTCACAAAACGTGGCATAGTGCTGCTCCGCCAAAACAGTGGTCGGCACCAAAACCGCCACCTGCCTGGCTTCACTGACCGCCAAAAAAGCCGCCCGCAACGCCACTTCGGTCTTGCCGTAACCCACATCACCGCAAACCAGGCGATCCATGGGATTTTTACGCCGCATATCTTCAAGAACATCCTCGATGACCTTGAGCTGATCTTCCGTCTCTTCGTAAGGAAAACCCTCCTCAAAATTTTTGAAATAGGTGTCCGCTTCACCAAAGGCATGGCCCTGCTGAACCTGACGGGCGGCATAGAGTTTGAGCAGCTCACCGGCCATTTTTTCAGTGGCGCGCTTGACACTGCGCTTGACGCGGTCCCAGGTCTTGCCGCCCATTTTATCCATAACCGGGGCCACGCCGTCGACCCCCATATATTTTTGGACCTGGTTCATACGTTCCACAGGCAGGTAAAGTTTATCGCCATCGCGGTATTCGATCAGCAGGAAATCGTTGACGCTCCCTTCCAGCGAGAGCTTGCTCAGGCCTGCATAACGCCCAATGCCGTGATCGGCATGCACGACCCAATCATCTTGTTTTAAATCTTCAAAATTAAGCAGCTCGCTCCCTTTTGGGCGCGCTTTCTCCTTTCTGGAACGGTAGGCCGTTCCGAACACCTCTTGATCTGTAATAACCGCCACATCGGCTTCAGGCCAAATGAATCCTGCCGAAACAATACCGTAGATGAGGTAAACTCGCCCCTGACCGAAAAGCGCATCGGTTATATTTTCAATGACCGCGGGCTGAATGCCATAGGGTTTCAGAATATGAATCAAACGATCCATATTACTGGGCCGGCGACAAATGATGAATGCGGTAAGCCCGGATGCTTTCTGAGTATTCAGCCAATCCGCCAAGGGCTGGAACGGCATTTCATCATTATGGGCCGATCTGAAGGAGTGGCTGACCTCGGCGTTATCGTGCATGCGGGTGTGGCAGACAGCACCGGCATTGCCGGCTTGAGAGGTGACCGGCAATGCTTTAAATGCCAATTGAGGAAATGAAGACAGATTGTTTTGAATCTGATCCCACGCCAGATACAGATGGGAGGGTTCGGAACACAGGCGCTGCTGGTCGCGGGCGCTTTCATAACTGCGTTGGGCTTGAGTTCCAAAGGTCTCCAGCGCTGCGGCAAGTTGCCCCGGCTCCATAAGCATAAACAGGGTGTTGGGCGGAACATAATCAAAAAACGTATCCAGCGTTGGATAAATCAGGGGCAGCAGGTTTTCCAACCCGGTAAATACGCCATCATTCTTGATCTGGTTAACAATTTGGCGCACCTGAGTGACAGGCATTCCGACCTGCGAAGCCAGAATGCGCAAACGCCCCACAATGGCCGTAAGCTCGTTGCGTTGTAAAATGGCCTCGCGAGCAGGTAAAATCACCGCTTCATCCATGATTTGGATCGTACGCTGACTGTCGGCGGAGAAAAGGCGTATGGACTCCACCGTATCCCCATAAAACTCAATTCTCAGCGGGTCTGAATAAAGGGGCGAAAACACGTCGAGTATCCCGCCGCGCAGGCTGAAGTCGCCATGCTCTTCCACAATCATCGCCCGCGTATATCCACCGGCAATCAATTTTCGGACAACCGCGTCACGATCAACCGCCTCACCCGCCACGATCAACTCGCTGAAACGAACGAGTTCGTTCTTGGGCACCAGCCGCTGGGCCAGGGCGCCTGCGCTCGTCACCGTCAGGGGCGCTTTCCGGCTCTCGATGATCTGGTACAGGGTTCGAATGCGCCGGGCCGCGGTTTCACCGTGATAGGCCATGGGCTTGAAGGCCGTGACATTATAGGCCGGAAAATAAAGCAAGGGTCGATCCATGCCATTTGAAAACAGGGCCAATTGCTCCAAATGCTGTTCAGCCGTTTTGGATGTATCGGCCACAAGCACCACGGGCGTGGATTGGATTTTGAAGATCCGGGCAGCCGCATAAGACGATGCCTCGGGACTCAACCCGCAAATATCGATCACCTGCGACCCGGATAAAATTCCGGACGCTATCTGACACCAGGATAATTTTTCTTGATTTTGATTCATAAACACAGTAGGTGGAAACCGCTTAATCGGGCCGGCGTAGCTCAGTTGGTAGAGCAGCTGATTCGTAATCAGCAGGTCCGCGGTTCGAGTCCGCGCGCCGGCTCCATAAAAAGTTAATGGATACAGGAACTTATTTCCTGTATCCTTTTTTGTTTTCGTCGCAGGATACCGGCAAAACAGGGCGGAATCAAGCCTGTTTGCAGACAAAACGCATACAAAAATTTTATCTCGAAAAAAATTCCATTACCGATCATCATCACCACGTATCGTAACCTTTTCCGACCTGTCATCAACCCTTTTCACCCGGCCGAACAACACCCTTGTTACCAATCCAAACGCAAAGCCAACTCTCCCGGCCGCTGCGATCCCCCTTGACATCGCGATAACAAACCGGTCACCTGACGGCATTTAAAATGCCCCCGGATGATTGAAAGTTTGTCAACAATGTCTTATATGCTCTTCAACAATTATAAACCAGGACCTTTTTTCAACACAATACCGCCCCACGCCATATGCTGACATATAAAACTTTATAGATGGTCAGGTGACCTTGAACGCCTGCAATGCCCGGCTCCGGGCCTGCGGTTTTCACCGGCACCCCGGGTTGCCGCGCCCCCGGATCAATTTTGAAAGCCTCGGTCCGGGCGCAGGGATGTGACGTTTTTAACTTTCAGAGGTGAATTTGATGGAATAAAAATGACTCTCTGTAGCGAACTGCACTTATAAACAAAGGGGACCGGATTTATCCCCAATCCCGGTCCCCGATAATTGATTCCATCCAAAGGGCCGGCCCCACGTCATGGGATACCGGGCCCGGATCAAAGGTCACCGGGCCCGCATTGGCTGCCATCCGCCCGTCAGCGCTTGAGGCGGTTTTTGCGGCCCAGGCCGAGCCAGGCGCCCGCAAGGCCGGTAATGGCGCCGTCTCCGTCCAGGTCGCAGTCCGGGCAAAGATGGGGGTCCTCTCCCCGAAAACTGCTAATGACATGAATATCCTTCCGTTCCATGTCCCCATCCCAGTCAAGATCCAAATCCAGTTTTGTCAG
>JBFFHG010000451.1:0-4129 GCA_041557055.1 Desulfosarcinaceae bacterium | reverse complement strand
CGCAGGATATAGGCATGCCAGGTAATATCTTGTGCAACCCGATCATGCAAGCGGAGGTTCTTAACCGCGAGAAAACAGAGTTGAATATAATGGTAGGGCTTTGCCTTGGACATGACATACTGTTTCTGCGTCATTGTAAAGCCGAGACAACACCTCTGGTTGTCAAAGATCGTGCTCTCGGGCACAATCCTGTCGCCGCTTTGTATCTCAGCCAGGGTTATTATAAGGACAGATTCATCAGAAAACAGACATGATTTTTAATTCAACCGGGAGTTGCCTTGCACATAATAGCAACGGCTTAATCAGCGGCGTGGATTTTTAAGTCCGCAGGTCGGGCGTCCCTGTAATACCGTATCGCCGTCTCGGTGACTTTTTTGATGAAATCACTCTTGGCCTTTGTGTAGGCAACACGGTCACCCTGGTGTGCACAAGAGAGTTTCTCTTTGAGACCGGCATATTCCCGGGAAACATCTGGATGGTCAATGAGGTAGTCACGAAATTTAAGCCTGTCCCAATGTTCGAACCCGGCCTCAACCATGTGGATATGATGGGTTCTGTTACCGTTCTTGTCACGTTTGATAAACCAGGCATAGAATGGTGGCGTATCATCTCCCCAAGACGGTCGCCAAAAATAGTCATACCCCCGGGCTTCGAGGAGAGGTGCAATTCTCTTCCGGGTCTCATCGAGGTTCGTTACCTCCACCAAAATATCCACAACGGGCTTGGCTGACAGTCCGGGAACAGCCGTGCTGCCGAAATGCTCGATTCTTTTTATCAAATCGGCAGGCAGGCAGGAGAGCAAATACCGCCGCTCCTGCTCAAACATTTCCGGCCAGACAGGATCGTATGGCACCACGGCCACCTCCTCTTTCACCACACGGGCGATCTTCTCTTCAAGGGTTTCCATGTTCACTCTCCAGCACTTCGCGCACTTTGGCGGACAGGGCCTGCATCGAAAACGGTTTTTGAATGTAATTGACACCCTCGTCCAACACACCGTGGTGAACAATCACGTTGCTCATATAACCGGACATGAACAAGTGCCTGATGCCCGGATAAATCGAGATTATCTTTTTCGTCAGCTCCAGGCCGTTCATTTCGGGCATGACCAGGTCGGTTATGAGCAGATGGATCTCGCCGGCGTTGGCCTTGGCCGCAAGGATGCCCTTGCCCGGTGTCGAGGCGGTCAAAACACGATACCCCAATCTTTCCAGCATCAGCCCGGTCATCTCCAGAATCGCGGGCTCGTCTTCCACCAGAAGGATGGTTTCGTGACCACGCGCAACTGGTCCCACCGGCCTTTGTGCAGGCACCGGTTCGGCCTTTGTCGCGGCGTGCCGGGGCAGGTAGATCTTGAAAGTCGTGCCGTGTCCCGGTTCGCTGTAGACGTTGATGAAACCATTGTTCTGCTTGACGATGCCGTAGACCGTGGCCAGTCCGAGGCCGGTGCCTTTGCCCCACGCCTTGGTGGTGAAAAAGGGCTCGAATATCTTGCCAAGGGTTTCACGATCCATGCCGCTGCCGTCATCGCTGACGGCCAGCATCACAAAGTCGCCTTGAAAAAACCCCGGATGGTCGGCGCAATAGATTGCATCGAAAGTCACGGTGTGGGTTTCAATGGTGACCCTGCCCACGCCTGCGATGGCATCGCGGGCATTGACCAACAGATTGACCAGAATCTGATCAATCTGCGAGGGGTCCACTTTAATCGGCCACACCCCGGCCCCCGGCATCCAGGCCAGATCGATATCCTCGCCGATCAAACGCCTCAGCATTTTGAGCATCCCCTTGATGGTCTCGTTCAGGTCGAGCACCTTGGGGGTGACGGTCTGCTTGCGGGCAAAGGCCAACAGTTGCCGGGTCAGGTCGGCCGAGCGTTCGGCGGCCAAGCGGATTTCCTGCAGGGCATCAAAGAGTGGCTGGTCCGGGTCCAACTGCTCCAGGGCCAACTCCGCGTGGCCGATAATCACCCCCAGCATGTTGTTGAAGTCATGGGCCACGCCGCCGGCCAACTGTCCGACCGCTTCCAGCTTCTGGGCCAGGCGAAGCCGCGCTTCCAGCTTTTTGCGTTCCGTAATGTCCTCGGATATGCCGAGCAGGTATTGCGGATTTCCGGCTTGGTCCAGAATCGGGATCTTTTTGGTATGCAGGATCCGCTCTTCCGCGCGCCTGTTCCTGATCGTCTCTTCCGCAATATCTGCAAGCGCTTTTGTGCTGAGCACCTCGCGATCCTTGGTGGTGAAAAAGTCCGCTTCCGCTTTGGGAAAAAAGTCGTAATCGTTTTTCCCGATCAATTCTTCCCGCGAGTATCCCAAAAGCTGTTCACCGGCCTTATTGAATCTTATAAAGCTCAGCGTCTGGGCATCCTTGACAAAAATCATGTTGGGGATATTCTCCACGATGTTATTGAGAAATTCTTCGCTCTTTCGAAGATCGCGATGGGTCAGCAGACCGGTCAGTGCATCGCTCAATCGCCTGCCGATCTCCTGTAACAGCCGCGCCTCCTGCGAAGTCCATGTGCGCGGGTACGAGCACTGGTGAACACCGAACTGCCAGGGCTTGTCAATCTTCGGATATAAGGCCATGGACATGAAGGACTGGGGACCGAAACGTTCAGACACCTCTACCGGCAAAGGATACGGCATTTCCGGACCAAATGTCACAGGACCGTCGGAATTCAGCAGGCGGCGAAAGACCGCCGCAACGTCCGCATCCATGGGCACCTCAACCCCCATAGCGAGGACACCGGGATATTCCGGTCTGTTGCGCTCCATGGGCACCCGCCACGAGGGGGCTTCAGGATCGCACGGATAGAGCAAGAAAGCCCGGTCACAGTCAAAAACGGACAGGACAATGTCAAGGAGATCGCGCATCATTTGCTCAAGGTCATTGGCCCCCTGCATGGCCCGATTGACCTTGTCCATGCTTTCAAAAAATTTGAGATTGGCCAGACGCTCGTGCTCCGCCTGCTTTTGGCAGGCGATCTCCCATGCCACGTCGGCAAAAAAAGAGACGATCTCCACATCCTTTTGCGTATATTCGGCCGGTTTGTTACCCACGCCCAAAATGGCAACCACCTTGTCTTCCCGCATCACCGGCACCACCAGTTCCCGTATCACCCTGGCGTGGTCTTCCGGCATTCCCCTCTTGTGCAGAAGGGATGCATAGTCGTTGTGAATCACCGGTTTTTTAACATAGACGCAGTCCGCCCATACCCCGGCCTGATCGATATCGTAGTGCAACCCTCCGGTCTGACAGACGCCTTTCAGTGTGTGTGTGGACCACTGCTGCAAGGTAATGGACCTCTGGTCGGGCGCCACAAAATGATAAAACCCGATGGGGCTGTTCACCAATGCGCCGACCTCGTCCAGGACCCGCGTCAAAAGTTCATCCAATGTGTGGTTAACGGCGTATTCTATGAAAGAGAGCCGCATTTCGGTAAAGCGCCGGGCCAGAAGCTCTTCGGTCTGATCACGAAAGACCATCACCACGCCGGTGATGTCTCCTGCCAGGTCGAAAACCGGCGCGCCGGAATCAGCAATGTGAATCTCTCTTCCATCTTTCGAAATCAGCAGGGTGTGGTTGGTAGGTCCAACCACCGCCCCCTCGTACAAAACACGCGCCACAGGACTCTCCACCTGGCAACGCGTCTCTTCGTTGACGATACAAAAGACCTCATGCAGTGGTTTGCCGAGCGCCTCGGCCTCGGTCCAACCGGTGAGCTTCTCGGCCACCTGGTTCATCAGCGCCACGCGGCCTTCAATGTCGGTTGAGATGACGGCATCGCCGATGCCATAAAGCGTGGCGCGAAGCTCCGCGTCCCGCCGGGCCAGCGCGTCCAGGGCTCGGCGCTGTTCTTCGGCGCTTCGTTCATGTTCGGCTAAAGCTTCCTTTAACGCAGTGACTCGTTGTTGCAAACTATCAATCCGGCGGCGCAGTTCTGATTTGCTATTCGTGTCCGGCATGGTGATCACCTCTGCGAAACTTTCCGTTAAAACGCTCGACTTCCTGCAGCAATACAGATATATTAGTTCGTGTCCATCCAGAAATAGGCAAATTTGGTCGAGATCAAGGCGTGGGAAAAATTTTACCGCAGGCATATGGTTGATATTCCGAGGATAAAATTTTT
>JBFFHG010000450.1:0-4141 GCA_041557055.1 Desulfosarcinaceae bacterium | reverse complement strand
ATGTGGCAAATTGTCGCACATGGCTATTTTTCCCTTTTTTTACAAGGATATTTGCCGGGTCATCTTAAAATAGTTGGCGGCCAAAAGGTACAGGGCCAGGATAATACCGGGAATGATACCACCGACGAAGAGCTTGCCGATAGAGATGCCCGCGACGCTGCCGATAATCACCATGGGGATGCTGGGAGGGAAAATAGGGCCGATGGTGGCCGATCCCGCGGTGACGGCGCCGCTGAAATCTTTGTCATAACCGCCGTCCACCATGGCCTTGATTTCCACCGTGCCCAGGCCGCTGGCATCAGCCAATTCCGAGCCGCTCATACCCGAGAAGATAAAACTGGCCAGCACGTTTACATGCGCCAGGCCGCCGGTGAGATGGGATATCAAAGCGGCGGAAAAGTTGAATATCTTATCGGTTATCCCTGATTTGTTCATGATCGCACCGGCCAGCATGTACAGCGGAATGGCCATCAGGGAATAGGATTCGGTTCCCACCACAAAGCGCTGGGCCACTGTCATGAGGGGAAAGTTTCCCTGGATCAGAAAATACGATAGGGAGACCACCGTCAGGGAAAAGGCTACCGGCAAACCCAATAGAAAAAGAACAATCATCAAGCAAAACATGAATGTCAGCATTTTTTCAGCCTTCCTTTTATCCAGCCATAAACCGTCCATCCGATCATCAGTGCGGAAGAAATGGGCAGGGAAACGAATAACAATGCTTTGGAGATATCAATTGAAGTGGCCGTCTGGTTGGCGTAAAGCAAGGTTATCTGAACGCCTGTGATGAGAAGCGTAATCAACACGGCGATTATCGTAACTTGCTGAAAACAACCTATGACCCGCAAATATCGGGGCGGCAGGTAGGCAACCAGAAAATCGATGACAATATGTTTTTTTTCCATGTATACCAATACGGCCCCGATGAAAGTGCTCCAGGAAAACAACCATGTCGCCATCTCGCCGCTCCATGGCAGGGAACCGCCGCCCAAATGGCGCACCGCCACTTGAGCGAAAAGCAAAACCACGACGCCGCCGATGAGAACCGCGCAAAAGATCTCCAGCAGGCGCTGCATTGGGTTTTTTCTTTGATCGGAAGACACGTGTTTCATTTTTTCCGGTGCAGTGTTTTGCATTGTATGTCCCTTCATTTGAAAACCGCCGTTGCCATATACGGAGGTTCAATCACGGGTTCCGAGCTTCAATTTTCCAGGTCTATCGGGCGATTTAATCGTCTGTTTTGATTCGTAATCCATCCTGGTAGAATTATCGTTTAACTTCGATGTGGGCAAATTTTTCATAATATTTCACCAGGCTGCAATGATCCTCATCGCCCATGCCATCCGCCTTGAGCGCCTGCATCATTTCCATAACCGCAGCGGTCATCGGCAACGGTACATTGATTTCATGGGCGGTTTCCAAGACGTTGCCAAGATCTTTGATGTGCAGATTGATGCGGAAACCGGGGTCAAACTTGCGGTCCATCACCAGGGGGGCTTTGGCATCAAGTACCGTGCTGCCGGCCAGTCCGCCGCGAATGGCCGCAAAGACGTTCTCGGGCGCAACACCGGCTTTGGCGGCCAACACCAGGGCTTCGCTCATGGCGGCGATGTTCAGGGCCACAATGATCTGGTTGGCCAGTTTGGTGGTGTTGCCCGCGCCGATATCGCCCACCCGGGTGACCGATGCGCCCATTTTGTCCAGGATCGGCTTGACCTGCGCAAAGGTCTCCTGGGGACCGCCCACCATGATGGCCAGGGTGCCGTCTACCGCTTTGGGCTCGCCGCCGCTTACCGGCGCATCCAGCATGGTCACACCCTTTTCAGCGGCCGCCGCGGCCACCTCTTTGGCCGCCAGGGGGGCTATTGAACTCATGTCGATCAATACGGCTCCGGATTTGGCTCCCTGCAGAACGCCCCCTTCGCCCATTACAGCAGCCTTGACGTGCGGCGAATTGGGCAGCATGGTGATCACAACGTCCGCAAAGGCGGCCGTCTCCTTGCAGCTACTCCCCGCTTGGGCCCCGAGTTTTACGAGTTCTGCCATTGAATTGGGATTAAGATCATATACTTTGAGAAAATAGCCGCTTTTGACAAGGTTTGCGGCCATGGGCTTTCCCATGATACCCAGGCCGATAAATCCGATTTTTTGCATCTCTTCGACTCCTTGTGTTTGTCTAATGTTGCGACGCTATGGTTTATACCGGCGCAGCGCAGTGATGTTGTTTTTCATGCCTTCGACAACCATCCCGCTGTCGCTGCCCACCGCGATAAAAGTGAACCCCATGCCGTGCGCCATCTCGATAAGGCCGGTCGAAGGAAGAAGAATTCCGGCTGCTTTTCCTGCTTTGCCGGCGCCCCGCGCAATTCCGGAGAGCACCTTTCGGAACTCGGGATCTTCGAAGCGTCCCGGCATATCAAGGTTCAGGCTCAAGTCCAAAGGCCCGACAAAGAGCACATCCACACCGTCCACGCGAGCAATATCATTGATATTTTTCACGGCGGGTGCGGTTTCGATCTGGTGCACGGACAAAAGATTGTCGTTGGCATTGGAGAAATAATCATCGAAATTGACACCATACCCTGTGGCCCGGGGACTGATGGCGGCGCCCCTTACCCCGGCCGGCGGATAGCGCAGATAACGCACTGCTTTTTGTGCCTCGGCCGCGGTTTGAATGTAGGGCACCATGATCCCCATGGCACCCAGGTCCAGTGCGCGCTTGAAGCGAGGCATCTCGTTCCACGCAATTCGAACAACGGGCGCGCAAGGCCTCGATCCCATTGCCTGAAGCTGGCGCAACAAGGTTTCATTATCGCCCGGGCCGTGCTCCTGATCGATCAGAACCCAATCAAATCCCGCTGAAGCAGCGATTTCCGCCGTGATGCCGGAACCCAAATTGCACCAGACACCGGCCATGAACTCTCCGGCCAATACCTTTTCTCGGATATAATACATTCTTTCCTCCAATGCTGAAATGGCCTCAGGGGCGTACCAAACAAGGTTTTTTGGGATCAAAGGTCCAGCCCGGGATGAGGTGCTGCATGGCCCGGGCATCGTCGCGCCGGGTACCGCCGAATTTGCGGTAGAGGCGATGGGCGGCTTCGATTTGATCCATGTCCACATCAACACCCAACCCCGGCTTTTGGGGTACGGCAATAAAACCGTTTTCGATCTTCAAAGGCTTCCGGGTAAGCCGCTGGCCCGTTTGCCAGATCCAGTGGGTATCCAGGGCGGTGATCGCCCCGGGCGCTGCGGCGCCCACCTGGGTCATCATGGCCAGCGAGATATCGAAATGATTATTGGAGTGGGACCCCCAGGTCAGGTTCCATTCGTCGCACATCATGGCCACCCGAATGGCCCCCTGCATGGTCCAGAAGTGGCAGTCTGCAAGGGGGATATCCACGGAATTCAATTTGACGGCATGGCCCATCTGCCGGAAATCGGTGGCCACCATGTTCGTGGCGGTGGCAATCCCTGTCCGCTGACGAAACTCGGCCATGATTTCCCGGCCTGAGAAACCATGCTCCGGCCCGCAGGGATCTTCTGCATAGGCCAGCACGTCTTTGAGCGGCTTGAGCCACGCCACCGCATCTTCCAGGCGCCAGCAGCCATTGGGATCTATGGTCAGCCGGGCTTGGGGAAAGGCCTCGTGCAGCGCCAAAATACAGTCAATCTCCTGCGGTCCTTCCAGCACGCCGCCCTTGAGTTTCAGGTCTTTGACGCCAAAAGTCTCTACAACAGCGCAAGCCTGGCGAACGATCATTTCAGGGGTCAATGTTTCCCGGGCGCGGATTTTTTCCCAATTGCCCGTTGGTGAATCGGCGATCGCGTAGTTCAAGCCCGTCTTGCGGTGGTCTCCGACGAAAAAGAGATAGCCTAAATAGGGAACGGCTTGCCGTTGCTGACCATCGCCCAGCAACTGGGCCATCGGTACGCCGAGGCATTGCCCCAGCAGATCGAGCAATGCCGCTTCCACAGCGGTTTGCGCATGGATGGTGATGCGCAGGTCGAATGTCTGACAGCCGCGCCCGCCGGAATCACGTTCGGCAAATCGATGTCGTATGGCGTTTAAGATGTGTTTGTATTCTCCAATGCAATGCCCGATTATCAATGTTTTCGAATCCTCCAGCGTTTTGCGGAT
>JBFFHG010000449.1:0-4148 GCA_041557055.1 Desulfosarcinaceae bacterium | reverse complement strand
GGCGGTTGGGTACAGCCAAATTAAATCCCGACCGCATCAACGCCCATCCCAGATTTTATATTATGCTTTGATGTATACGCCGCGCGATTTTGATTTAATCATTCTTTTTTTGGTCAGCTTATATAACGCATTGCTCAGTTGACGAGATTCCAATCCGGTTTGTGATTTAAGTGAAGCGATATCTGCGCCATCACGGCTTTTGTTAATCACCCCCATAACTGTATCCAGCACGGTATCTTTGCCGGCCGAGGCCGCTTTTGAAGCTGGCGCCTTTTTTACGGCAACGACTTTTTTCCTGACGGGTGCGGCCTTTTTCTTCGCAACTGGGGCCTTGGCTTTTTTCTTGACGGGAACGGCCTTGACCGCCTTCTTTACAGGAGCGGACTTTTTAACCGGTCCCCCGCCTAAAATGGTGTTGAGTTTTTCGAGCTTTGCTGCCAGACCGGCCAAAGTCTTGGCGATGGTCTTTAACTGCGTCTGAACCTTCTTCATATAACTGCCTCCTTAATGATTTAATATTGTTACAAAAATCAACCAATATCTTCAGGCCTAATATAACACCTTCGAATTGTCAACAACTTCTTTTAAAATAGGAGAGAATTTCTTTATCATTCCTTATCCCCTAAAGCCTCATCATCTGTCTGCCCGCGCCAATCAAGCATGCAGAAGTAATGAATAGATACGACCTTTTTTTTCTATTGTTCACCATATTGCTGTTTTTTTCATATCTGTATGAATTTCAGGGCCTGCGGGACCGTGAGGCAAAGACTTCCTTCCTTCAGGGCCTTCGAACTTCCCCCGAACGCTGCATAAAAAAAAGATGGCCAGGGGATATAAAAGCGTTATGGGTATTGAAGACACCCCGAATTTGGGCCTCATCCGTGCAATTTGCCCCGGGCGCACTTGATGATCGGGTTTATTATTACGCCATCTTTTTTATGCAACGTTCAGGTTCATTTCAGGAGTTATTCTATGTTTCGGGCACCCCATTTGGGCAATGTGAAATGCTTTTAACGCTGCTATCAGCTATCATTTTGATAGAATGGTCCCCCAATATGGAGACGGCCCGAAAGCCGAAACCGTTGGACATTGCCATGCGGCGCCTCTCGTACTCGTGATTGAACCTTTGGCCATAAACATGACGCGCCCGCCTGCGCCTGCTTCACCGAGATTTTCTGTCTATAAGGCTGGACACTTGACAATGGCTGAAAAAAAAAATAGGTCTACGGCAAGGGATAATAGAATCAACCCCAACGTTAGGGGGCAACCATAGCTCAACGCCCCCTTCTTCCGGGCATAAACCTTCGGAACAGGAGCCCCATGCCGGCACCCCCCTCCCCTATTGCTTATCACCAAGTGTTGAATCCCGCTCAACTTTCGGCCGTAACGTTCGACCAGGGTCCATTATTGGTGATCGCCGGGGCCGGAAGCGGTAAAACCCGCACTCTCACCTACCGTGTCGCCAGATTGGTTGAAGACGGCATCCGTCCGGAGGCCATCCTGCTGCTCTCTTTTACGCGCAAAGCATCTCAGGAGATGCTTAAAAGAGCGGCCCTTCTTTTAGACCAGCGATGCCGCCGTGTGGCCGGTGGAACTTTTCACTCTTTCGCCAGCACAGTGCTGCGGCGCTACTCCCAAAAAATCGGTTTCAAGCGTGGATTCAGTATCATCGACCGTTCGGATTCGGAAGATCTTATCGCTATGATCCGCAAAGAAAGGGGGGCATCCGCAGAGGATCACTTGATGCCCCGCAAGGCAACGCTGGCCGGCATTTACAGCCGTTCGATCAACAAGGCCGTATCTATCGAGGAAGTCGTATATGAAGACTACCCCCATTTTGAGAATATCTTGGAGACCATTATCAGCATATGGCACACATACCAAAATCGAAAACGCGAGCACCACTTTTGCGACTATGACGATTTACTTGTCTACCTGCATCAATTGCTCTTGGAAAACGAGGATATCCGCCATCAACTGGCATATGCCTATGAGCATATTCTCGTGGATGAATACCAGGACACCAACTTGATTCAAGCTGATATCATCGCATTGCTGGCCGGGTCGCAAAAAAATGTCATGGTGGTGGGCGATGATTCCCAGAGCATCTATGCTTTCCGGGGAGCCAGTTTCAGAAATATCATCACCTTTCCGGATTGTTTTCCGGGGACTGAAATCATCAAACTCGAGGAAAACTACCGCAGTCGGCAACCAATTTTGGACTTGACCAACGCCATCATTGAAGCAGCGGTTGAAAAGTATTCAAAGCGCCTGTTCACCCGGCGTTCGGGAGGCCGTTTACCCATACTGGCCGCCTGTTCCAGCGAAAATGCCCAATCCAGATATGTGGTTAACGAAATTCTCAAGTTGCTGGGAGAAGGCATCCCCCTTCATTCCATGGCTGTTCTCTTTCGCGCCGGATTTCACTCTTTCGATTTGGAACTGGAGCTTAGCCGCTGCGGGATTGCGTTTGTAAAATTCGGCGGCTTTAAATTCAACGAAACGGCCCACGTTAAAGATATCCTGGCGCATCTGCGAATCCTGGCCGCTCCCAACGACAGGCTCAGTTGGTACCGGGTACTGATGCTGGTAAACAGCATCGGCCCCAAAACCGCCCAAACCGTTTTTGAGGCCGTTATCGATCAGGGACACGGCGCAACCGGCCTGACCGAGATCCATCTTGGCAAAAAATTAACCCACCTGCTCGGCCCGCTTAAAGGGCTGATATCCTCGGCGGCTGACGCATCCCTTGCAGTTGAGCAGAAAGGAGATCGAATCCTTCAGTACTATCTGCCCATCCTTAAACAACGCTATGATGACCACCATCGGCGCTTGCGTGACTTGCAACAACTGCTGACCATCATGCAACGTTACGAAAACCTTGAAGACTTTTTAACCGATATGGTCCTTGAGCCCCCCGGCAACAGCGTTGACGGGGGACTGGTCGATGCGGAGGAGGAACCTCACCGACTCACCCTTTCAACGGTCCATTCAGCCAAAGGATTGGAGTGGCATACGGTCTTTGTCATCTGGGCTTTGGACGGCCGATTTCCCTCCCATCACGCCATCGACAGACCGGATGCATTGGAAGAGGAGCGCCGGTTGCTTTATGTTGCAACGACCCGTGCCCGTGAAAATCTATATATCACCTATCCTACCCAAATCTATGACCGCACCACCCAGTCCATTCTCTACCGTCCCTCCAGATTCCTGGAGAGTGTCCCGGACGACTGCATCGAAAAGGTATTTTACGCCCCCATGGGTTAACCCAATGGCGAATGAAGAAAAATACAGCCGGTTCATTTTGCCATTTCATCCAATCCATGATAATAGCCCCCTAACACATAACACAATTATAGCATTGGCTTGGCTCTCGGCCCAATTCCAAACCACAACTCACATAGAGGTTTCAGGTCTGTCGTGTCAGCAGAATATATCATCCTAACCATTGGCTATATTTTTGGATTCTATATGGCGTGGAATATTGGTGCCAACGATGTGGCCAATTCCATGGCTTCAGCGGTGGGGGCCAAAGCCATAACGATTCGTCAGGCCGTTTTTATCGCCGCCAGCCTCAACATCATAGGCGCCACATTTATCGGCTCCCATGTCACCAACACCATTCGTAAAGGTATCGTTTCCACCCAGGTTCTGACAGACCCCGACTTGGCGCTGATCGGTGCCTTATCGGCCCTGTTGGCCGCGGCATTGTGGGTCTCATTCGCCACCTGGAAATCACTGCCGGTTTCCACCACCCATTCCATTGTCGGCGCCATGATCGGTTTTGGCATAATGGCCGGCGGGCCGGGGGTCATCAAGTGGACCAAATTGGGTGCCGTGATCATAAGCTGGATCATCTCGCCGCTCTTCAGCCTGATAATCGCCTTCGTTATTTTCAAAATTATTGTGCGATTCATTTTAGCCCGCAGCCACCCCCTGGAAGCCGCCATGAGACTTTCGCCGCTATTTATCGGCAGTGCCTGTTTTGTCGTGGTGCTCTCTTTCCTGTTTAAAACCCCGCTGGGCACTAATTTATCCATCAGCACCCCCTTAGCCCTTTTGCTGGCGCTGACCATTGCCGCCGCCCTGGGTTTCATGGGCAAAATTCTGATTCTGAGGTTTCTGTTGCCCAAGGGCGGGGGCAGCGT
>JBFFHG010000448.1:0-4151 GCA_041557055.1 Desulfosarcinaceae bacterium | reverse complement strand
CTCAATAGCGCCCACCACGCGCACCTGATGCGCATCCAAATCAAAAAACGCCACCACCGCCCCTACCAGAATCATGGCCCCCAGAGTACCGGGCCAGTTCGGCCGCCACCGTTTCAGCAGCAGAATAACACCGATGGTGACCAGCCCGAGGATCAAGGTCGTCGGCTGAACCTGATGCAACCGAGCCAGCAACTCGATCAATGAGCGGGCGAAACTGCCGCCCGGGGATACCGTGATCCCCAGCAGGCCGGGAAGCTGTTTGAAACCGATCAGCACTGCCGCACCAGCCGTAAACCCCAACAATACCGAATGGGAAACAAAGTGAAGCAACGCACCCAACCGGGCCGCCCCCATGACCAGACGGATCACGCCGGCCATGGCCGCCAGCAAAAAAGCCAGATGGATATAGGTCTCGCTTTGCGGTGCGGCAATGCCGCTCAGGGCGCTGAAAACCAGTAAAGAGGCTGTGGTGGTGGGACCGGTGATCAATTGGGCCGAACTGCCCCACAAACAACCGATGATGGTTGGCACAATGGAGGCGTACAACCCGAACTGAACCGGCAGCCCGGCCATCAGGGCATAGGCCATGGACTGGGGCAGGGCCACCACCGCCACGGTCAGCCCGGCGGAGAGATCGGCCTTGAAATACTGACAGTTGTAACGGCGCAGCCACGGAACAAACGGCAAAAAATCGTCAATCTGAACATGCACCCTGATGCTCCCCTTACAACGCGCAAATTCCGCCGCAGACGGTTACCGCCCACCCTGTCCGAAGAGGTCGGTTGAGGTTCTTTTTTTAAGGTATCATAAGAGGAATTACCATCCGGGTCAATGGCCCCATTCGTTTCATTTTCTGCTGCGTCCCTTTGGCAACGCCGGAGATGGAATTCTCCGGCGTTGCCGCCGGGTGAACAACGTGGCAAAAAGCGTCCCTTTGTATTCACCGGTGTTTGCAATGCAAGCGGGATGTATCCTTCTCTATCTCCCATAGAATAGCAAAATAGCGTTTTCCTTTTTGCCATGTTGTTTATGTCGCATTGGATCTAATCGTTCATCCAGTCGTCATGCCGCCGGGGCGCCCCCCAACCGGCAGGCTGCCCTGGAAAGACTACCCGACAAAGTGTTTGATGCTGTTGAGCAGCAGGGTGCCGGTGGCGATGGCGCAAGCCGGCGGGTCCACGTGATTGCTGCCGTGGTTGTAAAACAAACGGGCCATGAACTCCTGAAGCACCGTACAAAGCATGCCCACCAGGGCGCCCATGATAATGGCCGCGCCCGCACTCATGGCGTCGCCGAAAAGCAGATAACTCAAGGCCGAAACAATGCCCATGGCATGGATGACGGGGGTTTTGATGTTGCTGGCGGAATTGCCGAACAGATGCGGCAAAATAGCCAGCACCCCCACGGCCCAACCCAGGATCAAGGGAACCGAAAAGGCGGCGGCGGCGGAAATAACGCCCTTTTGGGCCAATGGGGCCAGATAGCCTTGGGTACCGATCGCCAGTGCCACTGAAAAGGCCCCGACGCCAAAGCCGATGGGAATGGAGCGGGACATGGGGGCCATCCAGGGCAGCCAGGAAATGGCAAAATTATTGGTTCCAAATAAGCCGTGCGCTTTGATCGAAGCCGAATTGCCAAAGGGCATCTCTTTTTGAAACAAAAGTCGGGAGAGGATATTGCTGACCACCACGGTCAGAGCCATGCAGTCGAACATATTGACAAACGGGATTTGGCTCAACACTTGCAGCAAGGTATGTCCGAAGACAGCGGCCGCTCCGCCAACGCACAGGACATCCCAGGAGGTATCGGTGAGCATGGCCAGTATATCCTTGCCCGCACCGGTGGGATGGTTTTTTTTGATTCCCGCGGCATAGGTGCTGGCCGCCACACCTGCGGCAAAGCCGCCCACATGGGGACCGAAAAGAGGTCCCAACCCCACTTGCAAAAGCAAAAAATCGGAGCCGCCCGCCAATACGACAAAACATCCGCCGAGCACCAGAATGCCGCAGATGATGAACGCCAGAATCGCTCCCATTGCCGCACTGATGATACCACCGCCAAAACAGAGTACAATTGTTGCCATTCCCCAAGGTTCCATAGCTGCTTCCTCCCTGAAAAGTTTAAGTGTTTTTTATCAGACATGGTATTTCCTGCTTGTCGTTCCAAGCGTGCCTGGCCGAATCGGAACGTTTTTTCCTTTTCCGTCTCTCATTGCGTTTCTCCTCTGCCCACAGTTTGAAGTGCTTGATAAAAGAGCCGGTTAAACAGCGAAACAACCAAACCGCCGGTGAGCGAAAAGGCCGACGGCATCGGATCAAACCGGCTCGCGCCGATTTTGACTATATAAATTGATGGCATAACCGGTTTAATCTCCTTGAGATGAGGGTCTCTGCCAACGATCTTATCAATGCTTTGAAGCGATAGGCCCATAACAACCTCTCCGGTTCAGTTGCGGGTTGGCGGAGAGCTCTGCGGATTTTTACTTGGTGGCCCATTTGTGAATGTAATGTGCGTACCATTACCATTTTATTTTCGCAAGTGAAAATTACGAAATAAATTTTTTTATTTTTCGCTTATTACACGACCAAAATGATCATATATGAAATAATTCGAAAAAAAATGGACCATAGAAACGGCGGGCGCGCCAGCCCCGATATTGTATAAAAACCGGAGGATGAATATCGCGTCGGATCTCTTCCCGCCTTTGAATTCGGCTCCGGGGGGAGGCTGTAAACGCCATCGGTTCAGGTGCTTTTCGTTGGGATATTGAAATCAATTGCACTTTGGCGTGTTGTTTATGCAACGCAGGGGCACTTCAGATTCATTTGCAGATGTATGGAGGGGTCCGTCACAAAAACGGAGTGGATATCGTCAGGCCACAAAGAGCTGCACATCCGCGGCGTTCATCACCTCAACAAGGCCTGCGGGCGGTTGCTGGTCAGTGAAAAGCGCGTCAATCTCGGAAATGTTGCCCAACCGCACCATGGCGTTGCGGCCGAACTTGGTATGATCAGCCGCCAGAAAAACTTTGCGAGAATTATCGATAATAGCTCTGGCCGCACGAACCTCGCGATAATCAAAATCGAGCAGGGTGCCGTCCATGTCAATGCCGCTGATACCGATAATACCCACATCCACCCGAAACTGCTGGATAAAATCAATAGTGGCCTCGCCAATGATGCCATGGTCGCGCGGCCGCACCAATCCGCCGGCCACAATCACTTCATAATTTTCGTTTATCGACAAAATCGAAGCCACATTTAAATTGTTGGTGATCACCCGCAGGCGGTTATGGTGCCCCAGCGCCTGGGCGATGGCCTCGGTGGTGGTGCCGATATTGATAAACAGCGAAGCGTGATCGGGTATTTCGCGTATCACCATCCGCGCGATCTTCTGCTTTTCCTTGAAACAGATAATCTTTCGATCGCTATAGGCCACATTTTCGGTACTTGAGGCGATACCCGCACCGCCATGGAATCGCTGGATATGCCCGGCCTTGCTGAGCACATTAATATCCCTGCGAATGGTCTGGGGGGTCACATCGAATTCACGGGCGAGATACTCGATGGTGACAAAACCCTGGGTTTGAACCAACTTACGGATTCGGGAATAACGCTCACCTGCGGCCAGTTTGTTTTCGTTTCCATTTGCGACTGATTCGTCTTTGCACGCATCGGGGTTCTCAGGATCCGGGGAAAAAGGGGGCATTGCATCTCCATCAGGTGTTTTGTTGTTTTCAATTATGAAAATAGCCTCAGTATTTTTTTTCAATAACGAACATTTTTGCGTGACATACCGAACACACCATGCTACAAACAATTATACGCACACGCTTGAGGTTTATTATTTACTTAAAAGCTAATAATATCATTCGCTTGTTTTTTTCTCAAGCGAAACCTGAAAGTAGCGCATTTTTCGATTCCATACTAAAAAAAGTTTAAAAGGGAACTCCCAATGGAGACACAAGTTCTTATTATCGGTGGCGGCGCCACCGGCACGGGCCTTGCCAGGGATCTGGCCATGCGGGGTGTCTCCTGCGTGGTCGTCGAAAAACAGGATGTCAATGCCGGCGCGTCCGGCGGCAATCACGGTTTGCTGCACAGCGGCGCCCGGTATGTCTCCTCTGATCAGGGCAGCGCCATAGAATGCCG
>JBFFHG010000447.1:0-4153 GCA_041557055.1 Desulfosarcinaceae bacterium | reverse complement strand
CGCATCCCGTGCATAGATCCATATTGATACTGCGTGCGCGTTTGCGCACTTTGACTTTGAAATTGCCCGGTTCGCCTTCGACCGATTCAAGATCCGCATAGGTAATCAGTTCGATGTTCACATGGCGGCCCACCTCCACCAGGATCGGAGACATGATGCACATGGCGCAATCGTTGGTGGGAAAGGTTTTGTCCAACTGGGCCATTACACCGCCAATGGCCGGTGATTTTTCGAGCAGATAAACATAGTAGCCGGAGTTTGCCAGATCCAGGGCGGATTGCATGCCTGCAATGCCGCCACCAACCACCAGCACGGAGCCGATTACATCTTTTGCCATGGTTTCTCCCTCTTGTTGATTTTCAGCAGCAGCAGCTTTCCAGAACGGTTCAGCCGTTGCTAAAAAACGGCCAAGTTTTTCACTTATAGATTGAGCACTGGCTTGTCAATAAAATTTCGATGGGCATTTAAAATGCACCGGCGCCTCGAAAATTGAAATAAATTAAATAAAATCAATATAAAAAATGCATGAATGGCTATGCCCGGCCCATGTTTCAAGGGTGTTTTTCCAAGAAGAGTAACATCGTTATCCATTTAAATTATGCTTTTGTATCGATTTCAGGTGACCAAATCGATACCATTTCGGCGCAAGCGACGTAATTATGTTACCTGACAATTTTAATCAGGAAATCGATATCCGTTAATATCATTTAAAAATAGATTGTTACGTTGCGTAAGCGATATGTTCCGGCTCAATTTGAAAAGCGCTCCATCGATTTCGCGGCATTTTTTTATGAGCATATGCTCTTTTTGTTTGACATCGCTGCCGGCAAGGCATAGAGAGTTTATGGTCATATGCTCATTATTCAAAAGGACAAAAGGAGATAAATTTTGGTGCGCCCTAGAAAGTGTCGAATGGTGGATGCGCCGCCGGATGTGACCTACTTCAAGCCGCGCGGCGTGCCCTTGAGTGATCTCAGTGAAATTTCGCTCTCCCTGGAGGGATTCGAGGCCTTGCGGTTGGCGGATTACCAGGGCATGAAACACGAAGCGGCGGCGGTTCGGATGCAGGTGTCCCGCCAAACGTTCGGCCGCATTCTGGCCGGGGCCAGGCAGACCGTGGCAAGGTCCCTGGTATTGGGATCGGCCCTGCGCATCCAGGGCGGCGACTATGCGTTGGCAGGCGATTCAAAGCGTGTCTCGGCGACGGTTTCGGCTGCGGATGCCGCCCCATTGTCTGTTCAACCCAAATGCGCAAGGATCCCCCTGAAAGAAGAAAATGAAAACGGCGTAAAGGAGATCAGTATGGAAAAAATAGCTATTACCAGCGAAGGACCCACCTTGGATGATGCCCTGGACTCCCGTTTCGGACGGGCGGCCGGATTTATTGTCGTTGATCCCCAGACCCTTGAGTTCGAATATGTGGATAACGGCGCCAGTCAGGCCATGGCCCAGGGCGCCGGCATTCAGGCGGCTGAAAATATCGCCCGGGCCGGGGCCAAAGCCCTTCTAACCGGATACGTGGGCCCCAAGGCTTTCATGGCCTTGCAGGCCGCCGGCATCAAAGTGGGGCAGAACCTGGAAAACATGACCGTTCGCCAGGCCGTTGAAAGATTCAACAGCGGGCAGGTGGAGTGGGCCGGCGCCCCCAACCGGATGGGGCACGGCCGATGAAAGTCGCCATCGCAAGCGGAAAGGGCGGCACCGGCAAAACCACTGTTTCAGCGTCATTGGCATGGGTGTGGAACAAACCGGTGATCGCTGTGGACCTGGATGTGGAAGAGCCCAACCTGCACCTGTTTTTGAACCCCCTGATCGAGGGACGCAAAAAAGCCTATATCGAGGTGCCGGTGGCTGACGAAAGCAAGTGCAACCACTGCCGGGCGTGCGCCGAACTGTGTCAGTTCAAGGCCATCAGCGTGCTGGGCAATGTATTGTTGCTCTTTTCGGAGATGTGCCATGGCTGCGGCGGCTGTCTGGCCGTCTGCCCCGAACATGCCCTGTCGCCCGGCAAGCGGGAGCTGGGCGAGATATCATGGGGCCAGGCCGGTCAGGCCGGGTTTCTCATGGGTTGCTCCCGGGTGGGCGAGGCCATGAGCCCGCCGTTGATGCGGGAGGTGAAGAGAGAGCTTCAGACCATGTTGCACAAGAGACCGGCGGATGTGATCATTGATGCCCCCCCCGGGGTCAGTTGCCCGGCGGTCAACGCCGTCATGGACGCAGATGTGATCGTCCTGGTCACCGAACCCACACCCTTTGGATTGTACGACCTGCAACTGGCCCACGAGGCATTCCTTCCCCTGGAAAAACCCATGGGAATCGTTATCAACCGCGCCGGCCTGGGAGAGGATCAGGTTTACGATTTTTGCCGGTCCAGGAATCTGCCCATCTGGTCGGAAATCCCCTATGATCGTCAAATCGCCGCCGCCTATTCGAAAAGTCGGATCGTTGCAACCGTTTCGCCCCAACTCAAGGCGCTTTTCATGGCGCTGGCCGATAAGATCGATCAAGCAGGCGTTATCGCCGGGAAGGTGTGCCATGCGTGAAATATTGGTGATCAGCGGAAAAGGCGGCACCGGCAAGACCTCCCTGACCGCGGCGTTTGCCCATCTGGCCGCCGGTCATATTATTTGCGATCTGGATGTGGATGCCCCCGACCTGCATCTGTTGTTGCAGCCCCGTCAAAAGCAGACCCACGACTTCCATGCCGGATTTGAGGCCCGCATCCTGCCTGACAAGTGCGCGGTTTGCGACACCTGCATGCAGATGTGCCGATATGATGCGGTCCGGTCCGCAGAGCCCTGTCCCACTATCGATCCGCTGAAGTGTGAAGGGTGCAAGGTGTGTGTCCAATTCTGCCCGGCCGACGCAATTTCCTTTACCTCCAAGCATTGCGGGACCTGGTATCTCTCCCATACCCGGTTCGGGCCCATGATTCATGCCCAGCTCTTTCCGGCGGAAGAGAATTCCGGCCGCCTGGTGGCCCTGCTGAGGCAAAAAGCCAAGGCCATCGCCAAATCGGAGGGGTTTGGGCTTGTTTTGTCCGACGGCCCTCCCGGGATCGGCTGCCCGGTGATCAGCTCTCTGTCAGGGGTCCATCTGGCTGTGGTCGTCACCGAGCCAACCCCGTCCGGCCGGCATGACATGGCGCGCATCACCGACCTTTGCGGCCATTTCAAGATCCCGGTGGCGGTGATCATCAATAAATGCGACCTGAATGAGGAGATTGCGGGACAGATTGCGGAAGATTGCCGGCAAAAAGGATTTTTTCTGGCGGCCCGGCTCCCCCACGATTCGGATTTTGTCCATGCCATGGTTCAGGGGCAAACCATTACCGAGTATTCAAGGGGGGATACGGTCCGGCGAATCAGGCAGGCGTGGGAGAAAATCTTGTCGTTGGCCATGGACGGGGCCGGTTCGAAGTTGAATTTTGAATATACATAAAGAATAATAAAGAATAAAATCAATTGATCCCTATGAGAAAGGAGTAGAAAACATGAACAGAGTTATCGCCGTACCATCTCAAAACCCCGGTGGCCTGGATGCCGGATTGGGAGCCCATTTTGGCCACTGTGATTTGTATACCCTGGTAACCGTGGAAGAGGGCAAAGTGGCCGATGTCAAAGTGATTCCCAATGTGCCCCATCAACAAGGCGGTTGCATGGCCCCGGTTCAGCATCTGGCCGGCAACGGCGTGAACCAGTTGATCGCCGGCGGAATGGGGTTGCGGCCCCTGATGGGCTTTAACCAGGTGGGTATCGACGTTTACTACGGCGGCGACATCCAAACCGTCGGGCAGGCTGTCGAAGCAATGCTGGCCGGACAACTGCCGCAATTCAAACAAGAACACACCTGCGGCGGGGGCGGCCAGCTCGCCTGAGGCTGGAAAGGAATAGTCATGCCGATTTTTGAAATTAAATGCCAGGATTGCGGCTTTGTCGGCGAGGTGCTGCTCACCGACCGCGCGGCACCCATGAATTGCCCCTCCTGCGGCGGCCGGAAAACCACAAAACTGATGTCGGCCACCAGCAGTTTGACAGGCCGCAGCGGTCAACCTCTGCCCGGCCCGCAGGATACGGCCTGCTGCGGGAGTCATCCCGGAGAAGCCGCCGGTTGCGCCGGCCCGGGATCTTGTTGCGGCCGGCGATGACGATTG
>JBFFHG010000446.1:0-4164 GCA_041557055.1 Desulfosarcinaceae bacterium | reverse complement strand
GCCAGTAGGTGATCCCCTGCGCCCGGGCTTGATCCGAGTCAAAGGCGCTCTTGACATCCACCACGATGGGATGGCCGTTGGTGCATAGCCGGGCAATGCCGTCGAGCCCCATCTGCGCAATTTTTTTGTGCATCACGGCCACAACCACCGCATCCACACCTTCCAGCGCTTCCAGGGAAACCAGCTCCAAACCGAAATACTGCCTTGCTTCATGAGCATCGGCCATGGCGTCGTGCACCAGCACCTCAACCCCGTAATCGGCCAGTTCATGCACGATATCCACCACCCGCGTATTGCGCAGGTCCGGCACATTCTCTTTAAAGGTGATTCCCAAAATCCCCACCTTGGCGCCTTTGACGGTTTTGCCGCTATGGATCAACAACTTCACGGTGCGTTCGGCAATATACTTGCCCATACCGTCATTGATGCGCCGGCCGGCCAGGATCATCTCAGGATGATATCCCAGGGATTCGGCCTTGAAGGTCAAATAGTAAGGGTCAACGCCGATACAATGCCCCCCCACCAGCCCCGGGCGGAAGGGCATGAAGTTCCATTTGGTTCCGGCGGCCTCCAGCACCTCGATGGTGTTGATCCCCATAATGTCGAAGATCATGGCCAACTCATTCATCAGAGCGATATTCAAATCCCGTTGGGTGTTCTCAATGACTTTGGCAGCCTCGGCCACCTTGATGGACGATGCCCTGTGGATACCGGCCTTGACCACCTGGCCGTAGACATCCACCAGCATGTCGGCAGTGGACGCATCGGACCCGGAAACGATTTTGACGATGGAATCCACGGAATGAACTTTATCGCCGGGGTTGATACGCTCAGGTGAATATCCCGCGGTAAAATCCGTGCCGAAGGTGAGTCCCGACTCCTTTTCGATCAGGGGCACACAGACCTCTTCGGTGGCGCCAGGGTAGACCGTGGATTCAAAGACGACGCAGCTCCCTTTGCGAAGATGGCGGCCGACGGTGATGGAGGCACCGCGCAACGGCGAAAAATCGGGGATATTATACGCATCAATGGGCGTGGGGACGGCCACGATAATCAATCGGCACTGACCCAGCACGTCCCCCTCGCCGGAATAGTCGATCCTGGCGGCGGCAAGTTCGGCATTGTCCACCTCCATGGTACGGTCGTGCCCTTTGCGCAGTTCGGCGATACGGTCGGCTTTGAGGTCGAATCCGACCACATTGAAATAACGGGCCAAATGAACGGCCAGGGGCAATCCAACGTATCCAAGGCCGACAACGCCTATTTTATCCTTTTTGGTTTTCAGCGATTCAAATGTGACCATGCAAACTCCTTCTTTTTTTTATTGGTGTCGAATGGAATTCGAATGTCCATCGATTAAATAGATAATGACTTCATATATCTCGAAAAAAACAAAGAAACAATGACCGAAATCCAAATCACCCCATGCCGCAAAATGGTAATTCCCTTAAATTTGTTTGGTTAAAGGGGCATTCGAGATTCGAATTTTACTTGAGAAGGATACCCTGGCCTATGGATCAATGCCCCTTAAAGGCGCCCCAACGATGGGCGATCCCGACGCGCTAGGCATTGGACGATTCCAACCCCTGCAACAGCTTTTTCTTTTCATTGGCAGTGAGGTGGCGCCAGGCGCCCGGGGGCAGATTGCCCAAGCGGACATTGGCCACCCGGACTCTTTTGAGCCGCATCACCTGGTGTCCCACTTTGCGCACCATGCGCCGGATCTGGCGGTTGCGTCCCTCCTGAAGAACAATTAGAAAACGGCGTCCGGAGAGACGCTCAACCCTGGCGGGGCGGGTTTTGCTTCCCATCAGCGGCATCCCTTCGGCCAGGTGGTTGAGCACGCCGTCCAGGATGGGCCGCTCCACGGTGACTTCGTACGCCTTCTCATGGTCAAAGGAGGGGTGGGACAAACGATGGTGGAGCCGGCCGTCGTTGGTCAGCAACAGCAATCCGGTGGAGTCCTTGTCCAGGCGGCCGACCGGGTAGAGACGCTGCGGCAGATCGATCAGATCCACCACCACCAACTCACCGGCATGGGAACAACTGGTGACATACCCCTTGGGTTTGTTGAGGGCGATATAGAGAGGCCGGATTTTCAGGGTGACCGGCCGGCCGTCCACTTCAATGCGATCCTTATCCGGATCGACCTGGGTGCCCAACACCGATACCACCCGGCTGTTGACCCGCACCCGCCCCTGTTGAATATAAACCTCACCATGGCGGCGGGAACACACACCGGCGGTGGAAAGAAACTTTTGCAAACGCATCATGGCCACTGTCAATTAACTTTCCATTCCGGGTTAGCTTCTATAATCTGCATTGATCTTGATATACTCCGTGGAAAAGTCGCAGGTCAGCAGGCTGTCGGTCCCCTGCCCCTGATGAAGATCAATGGTAACGTCGAATTCGGGCTGCTTGAGCACGGCCGCAGCCCGCACTTCGGCTTCCGCACCGCACCAGCGGCCATGACGGACCAACTGCACCTGATCGAAAAACAGATCGATTTTATCCGGGTCCATGGGCACCCCGGACCGCCCCACGGCGGCGATAATACGGCCCCAGTTGGCATCTTCGCCGAAAAAGGCGGTTTTAACCAGGGGCGAGTGTCCCACCGTATCGGCGACACGCAGGGCCGCCGGGTCCGACGGCGCTCCCTGGACCTTGATCCGCGCCACCTTGGTAACGCCCTCGCCGTCCTTGACCAGCCTGTGGGCGATATCCATTAACAAATCGTCCAGCATGGCCTGAAATATCCGCTGCTCTTCAGGCGCCGCCACCGTTGCGCCGGACACACCGTTGGCCAGCATGAAAACCGTATCGTTGGTACTGGTATCGCCGTCAATGGTCATCCGGTTCAACGACCGATCCACGGCATGTTTAAGGCACTGCTGCAACAACACGGCCGATATCCGTGCATCGGTGCATATGAAACAGAGCATGGTGGCCATATCCGGCCGAATCATGCCGGCCCCTTTGGCTGAAGCCGCCAGGGTAACGGCGCGGCCATTGATTTCACCCCGGCGCTGAACCAACTTGGGCACGGTATCCGTTGTCATGATGGCCCGGGAAAAAGCATCGAAGCCGTCAGGTCGCAAACCGGCGGCCAGGCCAGGGACCACCGTCGCTATTTTCCCCATGGGCAGCGGCGTGCCGATAACACCGGTTGACGCCACCAGCACCTCTTCGGCAGCCAGCTTCAATTCAGCGGCGACCCGGGCTGTCATGGCGCGCGCATCCGCCATTCCCTGCTCTCCGGTGAAACAATTGGCATTGCCCGCATTGGCCACCACGGCTTGGGCCTTACCCGCGGCCGCCCGCTGTTTGGATATCAGCACCGGTGCGGCCTGCACCTGATTGCAGGTAAACATACCGGCGATGACGGCCGGCACGCGGGAATAGATCAATCCCAGGTCAAAGGCCCCGTTTTTCTTAATTCCGGCCGCTATACCGGCCGCCTCAAATCCAGGGCATTGAATGGTTCCACGCATATACGCCTCCATAACGAACGGAAAGCCGGGTTCAACGGATTGGCAAAATTCTGAAAAGCGGCTTTTGGTAAATCCGAACCGTTTTCTTTTTCTTGAGGCCAAAGCCGCTTTGCCGCATCCTGCGGCAATGGGCTTTCATGATCCATAATCAGCCAAATGTCAATTTACGATTTTAGTTGTCAACCAAAGGTTTTTTCAATAAAAGTTTGTACGCTGGAAAAAAATCCGAAAACCAGGAAACAGGAGCCAGAAACCATGCCCGCCCGCAATTGTCTGATCTGCCCCCGATGTAACCGGCCGCTGACCCTGCGGCGGTCATGACGGCAGGTCAAATGGTGCTGCAAGGATTGCGGCAAAGCGTATGGTATTGTTGATCTGCTCGATCAACTGGATGAGGATATGGAATTGGCTTTGGCCGGTTTACATTGCGACAGAATATAGTTTTCCATGATTATCAATAACCTTTTCCCTGTCTTTGCCCTGATTTTCCTGGGCATGGGCCTCAATCACTACAAATTGACCAATGCCGCGTTTTTCAAGACCTCCGACCGGCTGATTTACTTTATCTTTTTCCCCGCCCTGCTGTTCTGGAAAATCGGCGGCGCCGGCCAGACCTTTACGCCGGAGAGCCTCCGGTTTTATCTGGCCGTCCTGGCGGCCGTTTTAATCCTCT
>JBFFHG010000445.1:0-4168 GCA_041557055.1 Desulfosarcinaceae bacterium | reverse complement strand
CTAGGCCGGACGACTGCTATTTGAACAACGGCCTGAGCGTGCTTATCGGCGAAGAGCTCAAACCGGAGAATATATACACCATCAATGGGGCGGCAGCTGTTATCGGTGGGGAAGAAGACCGGGTCACCCTGACGATCAGCCCCCCCATTGCATCTGCAAATGGTTATCCGGACGCAACCCGAATTTACCCGTTGGCCTATCCGGACGATTCCCGCACGCCGGCCGTGTCCCAAGGCGGCCGTCTCGCATATCACTCCGGGGATGGGGCCATGTTTCCGCTTCGCAACGGCCGTATTCGGGTAGGAGATCGTTTTCTGACTTACCGTTTCAACGACCGTGACCATGATCGGTTCGTCGATGTCCGCGACCCGGATGACGACACCATGACCGGTTTTCCAATTGATGGGGCCACCCCGATTGTGCTGACGCCGTTCGCCCGTGTGGAGGCCACCGGCATATACGGCTCGGGCGCCATGCAGGCCCGCCGCCAAGTCACCTATCACGCCCCGCTGCCGCTGACTGAACCCGCCACCCGGACCATCGAGTTTACCGAGCGGTTCGACACCAGGGAAAATTGGCGCGATGCCCAGGGAACCACCATCATCGGACAAGTCAACGGCAACACTGTTCTCAAGGTGGAAAGCACCCAAGCAAACGGGAGCCTGACGGTTTTCAGCCCTGCCACGGAGGCTGCCGCGGCCGTTGACTTCAACGACGCCCGGAGGGGGACGCGCGGCTATCTCAGTTACGACGCCCAGGTTAAAATCGGGTTTGAAGCGCAACCCGCGCCCGATTTGGGATTTTTCCCGACACCCCCTGTCCCGGCCTCTTTTGCCGCAGGCCTCTCATTTCGCCTGAGCAATGCCGGCAACGGCATTTTCAACAGCAATGGTTATGGCCTCTCCTTTTTACGAGGCAATTCAGGCGATTCAGGCATACCCGACGAAATCCTGCCCGTGGCGGACCAGCGGGCCATCGTCCTGTGGCAGCAGGCCGGTAACGACGCCCAGCGCGACTTGCTGGCCTATAAGGCGATTCCCATAGTTTTCCCCCTTCCTTTGCAGAATTTTGACAGCAACGGCGGCGGCTGGACACCATCCAATGCCATTTGGCAACATGTACCCGGCACTCCGAATGGTACGCCAGCCTGGTTTTGCGATTATAATGCGCCAGGAGCGAACAACGGCACTCTGGAGAGCCCTGCGTTTGACATCCCGGCCGATTATCCCCAAACCACATTGACCCTTCGCAGTTGGCTGCAAACCGATTCCAATGATACAGCCGAGATCAGAATACGGGTTGACGGGGAGATCGTTAAAATATTGTCCCTCCATGGGCGGGATCACGCTTCATGGAATTCAGTGACGCTATCGCTTTCGGAGTTCGGCGGAGAAACCCTTGACGTCCAATTCTATTTTGAGCGCGTCGGCAGTATGAATGCCGCACTGCAAGGCTGGTACATCGATGATGCCCGGATTCAATGTGAATGGCCCGTTGAGAATGCCACCCTGGGGGTCCGGCTGAAGGAAGCCATGGTGGTCCGATTCCATAACGGTCACCCGCCAATCAAAGCCGGCAGCCGTATTTACGGCCACGACCGCAACACCATGGCGACGATCATGACCGCCCCCCTGCTGATCTCAGGCGATTGGACCGAAGCCAGCCCGGCCCAGGGCGTCCTTCTGCTGAACAGGCCGTCGGTCATCAGTGGCCAGGCTTTCAATAACGGCGAGGTCCTGACGGTGATCGGCGGCAACGGCCGGGCGGAGGTGGAAAACTACAACCCAACCAGCGACCGCAAGGCCAACATCATCCAGGTCTTTTACGCGTCCGAAACCGGCGGCGGCAACGGCGGGAACACCAATCCTCTGGATTGCAATACCCGGCCTTACCCCGCCAACCACGAAACCGCCTGGCCGCCCGAGGTGAACGACGACGGCAACTGGACCATCAATGGCGACCCTTTTATCGCTACACAAGATTATTTCCGATTGATTGAATGGGATTATGTTAGTGACAGCAGTGAGTTAGACAACACCATCCTTCAGAGCCACCATGCGGATCTGCAATCACCGGACTATCCCAATTCGGACGCTGAAATCGGCCTGCACGCCTTTGGCGACGGCGCTGAAAACGTCTATTTCGACGATTTCAGCCTTTTGATCGATGTGGCCCGGTATGATGTCGTACCCCATCCGTTGCAGGAATAAGCCACGATGAAATCACCCGGTTTTTATGATATGCTTTTTGCTCAAAAACAAATTTCGCCCGCCCCTGGAAGGAGTACAGATGGATTTGAAAATGCCTTCAGCCCCCGCCACCGCCCTCAATGAGCACCAGGCCAAACAACTTTTACAGCAGTACGGTATTCCCGTTGTCGCTGAGCGTCTGGCGGCCGATGTTGATGAGGCTGTGCAGATGGCCCAGGCCGTTCAATACCCGGTGGTTCTCAAGGGCGCAGGCGCCAAATTGCAGCACAAAACCGAGTTGGGTCTGGTTCACCTGAATCTTGCCGATGCTCAGGCTGTGCGCCGCGCCGCTCGCCATATTCAATCAAAAGCCGGTGACCTTTTGGAGGGTTTGTTGGTGCAGCCTTACATTGCCGGTCACAGGGAGTTGATGGCGGGTCTGGTTAAAGATCCCCAGTTCGGCCCGGTGGTGCTTCTCGGTTTGGGCGGCGTGCTGGCCGAAGCGCTTGATGATGTGGTCATGGCCGTCGCCCCGTTAACCCGCGCCGACGCCATTGAGATGACAGCGCGACTCAAGGCTCAAAAACTACTGGCACCCTTTCGCGGTGAAAAAGCAGTGGACATTGACGCCCTGGTTCAGGTTCTGATGGGACTCTCGCGCCTGGCCGGCGCGCATCCGGAAATTTCGGAAGTGGATATCAACCCCCTGCGCATCAGTTCCCGGGGAACGGTGTGCGCAGTGGACGCCCTGGTGATCCTGAAATCGCCTGCGGCCGTGAAGGCGTTTGCGCCGCCCGTATCGCCGGAATCCATCGGCCGCCTCTTTTACCCGCGCGCCATCGCCTTTGTGGGGGCATCGTCCCAAATCGGCAAATGGGGCAACCTGCTGCCGGTCAACACCCTGGGCAGAGGCTACCAGGGCCAAGTCTACCTGGTCAACCCCAAAGGCGGGAACATAATGGGGCGGCAGGTTTACGCCAGCCTGGCCGACATTCCGGCCCCCGTGGATCTGGCGGTGGTCACTGTTCCGGCAGCCCGGGTCATCGATCTGATGCCCCAATGCCAGGCCAAGGGCATCCACTGCATGGTCTTGATAACCTCCGGGTTCGGCGAAACCGGCGCAGCCGGCAAGCGGTTGGAACAAGAGCTGGTAATCGCCGCCCGGCGGGCCGGTGTCCTGATCGTGGGACCCAACACCATGGGAATTGCCAATCCGCACATCAGCCTGTATTGCACCGGAACGACCGTCGCCCCTTTGGCCGGCGGCACGGCCATGGTGTCCCAATCCGGCAATATGGGCACCCAGCTTTTGGCGTTTGCGGAACAACAGGGGATCGGCATTCGCGGTTTTTCCGGCAGCGGCAATGAGGCCATGATCACCATTGAAGACTACCTGGAGGGTTTTGAAGAGGACCAATTGACCCGCGCGGTGATCTTGTATGTGGAAAGCCTCAAAAACAGCCGGCGGTTTTTCAAAAGCGCCCGCCGGGTCTGCCGCACAAAGCCCGTTGTTCTGCTCAAGGGCGGTCAGACCGGCGCCGGGAAAAAGGCCGCTGCCACCCATACCGGCGCCATGATGTCCGACACCCGGGTCTTTAACGCCATGTGCCGCCAAACCGGCATCATAAAAGTGGAGAATCCCATGGAACTGCTGGACCTGGCGGCGGCCTTCTCCTCTCTGCCCCTGCCAAAAGGGCCCCGGGTTGCCGTTATGACCCTGGGCGGCGGATGGGGGGTGGTTGCCGCCGATCTGTGCCAGTCCCGCGACTTACAGGTTCCCGATCTGGACCCGCAGGTCATCCAGGCTCTGGACAAGCTTCTGCCGCCATACTGGAGCAGGGCCAACCCTGTGGACCTGGTGGGTGAACAGGACCCGGAGTTGCCGCTCAAAGCGCTGAAAACCCTGATCGCCTGGGATGGATGCGATGCGGTGCTCAACTTGGGCATACTGGGACGCCGGCTTTTAGTTAAACGCTATT